>CAMOKN010000273.1 GCA_946617595.1 uncultured Clostridia bacterium | reverse complement strand
CTTTGAACAGAGAAAATGAGATAGCCGCGTCGAATACAAGGAAAGCCGACGAAGCCGGGCTGGCGCCCGGTTAGGAGGTTTGACGCAGTAGACGGCGTGGATAGCTCTTTTTCTCTCAAATTGGGTTTTTAGAGGTTCCCTATACGTTTTACTATCAGATCGACTATCAGAAGAAACAGTTTTTCCGTAATGATGCTGAGAATAATGATAACAAGCGTCCAAGCGAACAGATCGGCTGTTTCAAGATATACTTTGGCATTATAAAGTTTTTCGCCGAGCGAACCCTTGGGAGTACCGATTACTTCCGCTGCTATTCCGGATTTCCAGCACATTCCGACTGCAAGTCTTGCCGCCGAGCGGAAATACGGCATTATCTGTGAAAGGTATATTCCCACAAATCGCCGGAGGGGAGGGACCCTGAAAAGCTTTCCCATTACCGTCAGCTTCGTGTCAAACGATCGTATTCCCTCAAAAATGTTTGAATAAGCGATCGGGACCGCAATTAGAAACGTTATAAGTATCGACAGGTTTGCAGATGTTATCCATATAAGAGCAAGTATGGTGAACGATGCTACCGGTATCGCCTTGACTGTGGTTATAAGCGGAGCAAAAATCTTTTCAAAGAAAAAGTGTCTTCCTGCAAGCACAGCGAGCAATATTCCCACGGTCATTCCGGCAGCAAATCCGAGCATTATTTTTCCGGTGGAAAATAATACGCTTGGCAGGAACTTAGCGTCGGGTATCAGCTCAAAAAGCCGTTGTATCACTTCGGCCGGCGACGCAAGAAGCAGGCTCTTCCCTACCGCCATTGCCGCGATCTGCCATACCGCAAGCCAGAAAACTATGGCTCCTGCTGTTATGAGCTTTTTTTTCATTGCACCGCCTTCTTTCGTCAAAAAGGCTCTCTCACCCCCGGGCAAGAGAGCCTGTCATTCTGACTGCTGCCGGAACTATTCCTGACAGTCAGTTCTTCGTCAATCAGCAATGTAGTAGAAATCGTCCCCAGGAAGGTTACCGCCTACAGAGCCGGGAAGCGAGTCGTACAGCACTTTCAGATATCCCGAAAGCGGTTCTTTCATATCCTCACCGGAGAAATACACGATGTTGCACGCGGGGATCGCTTTCTTTGCCACAGCTTCGGGAACTATATCATACTGACCGATAAGAGCAGCAGCTTCATCTATTTCAGTGTTCACGAAAGATACGGATTCAACATATTCGGAAAGGAATGCCGAAAGATCCTCGTTCCTGTTCTCAACAAACTCTTTTCTTCCGACAACAACTCCGGTTATCATCATGCTGCCGTTATCAAGTTTATCCCATTCATCCGAAAGGCTGAGTGCGACTCTGATGCCGTCGTTTTTCATCTGAGCCGTGGTAACGAAAGGCTGAGGAAGCATTGCGATACCGCCGGGATTCTCATTTATCGCGGTCAGGCATTCTGCGTGTTCGGTCTTCCATTCGATATTTACTTCGTCTTTGATGCCGTTCTGCTCAAGGATATAATTGAGGGCAAACTCGGGTGTAGAGCCCTGTCCGCTTGCATAGACAGTCTTGCCTTTAAGGTCGGATACGGACTTGATCTCCTCCGTACCGTTCTCAACGATATAGATCACACCGAGGGTATTTATTGCAAGCACCTCTATTTCGCCGCCTGTCTTATTATAAAGAACAGATGCAAGGTTAGCGGGAATGCAGGCTATATCTACAGTTCCCTGTATCAGAAGAGGAGTAAGCTCATCGGGAGATGCATAGATCTCAAATTCATAGTTGCTGTCAGCATTTTTGTCGCTGTCGGCGATCATTTTTATCATTCCCATTGCTGTAGGACCCTTGAGCGCAGCTGCTTTTACAGCGGCGGAGGGGGAATTTGTTTCTTTTTCTGTAGTATCTGCGGAAGTGTCTTCGGTCTTTTCGCTCTCCTTGGTCGTCTCAGATGTCTGAGTGTCAGATGATGCAGCAGTCGTTGTGCCGGCAGTGGTCGTCGTTGTTGTGCCGGAAGCGTTCTGGTTCCCGTTGGAGCAGCCTGCCCCAGCGATCATCATTACAGCACAGAGCATTGCGGTAATTTTCTCGGTTGTTTTTTTCATAATTCTTATCCTTTCTTGTTCAAAGAACACAAAATGCGCCGGAGAATGATCTGTTAAAGGGTACCTCTAAAGACCACCCAAAGGCGCAGATAAATACATTATTGTGCCTTTCATCTCAACTCTGTTTCGATGTCGGTAGCATTCAAAATATTTTCCTTGCGGTCAGAACGATCTTTCCGCTCGGTATATGCATACATTATAGCATCAAAACTTTCAGTTGTCAACTGTTTTGTGATTTTTTTGACAAAACAGGTCATTATTACATAGAAAAGATGTGTTTCACACATTTTCGGGACTGCGTCCCCGATCGCCCCCTCCTTGAACCCCTTCGGCACAGGGCTTGCCGCCCTGCAAATCCGATTGACAAAATAACCGCGCTATGTTATAATACCAATATAATAATAATAATATTCTGCCGCAGGAGAGATACAATGAGCAGTAATGAAAACAATAACAGTTTATCCCGGCAGTTATCGGGACTGTTTACATATAAAAATGCGGAAAAGACAGCGGCACTGACAGCGCTCATCTTCTTCGTACTTCCGCTGATATATTCCGCTATATGTCTGATCCTGAACGTTATGTATTCCTACAGCGAGATATACAGCGGTATCATTATTCTATGCACAGTTCTTGCAGGTGCAACATTCATTCTCCTGATCGGGGATTCAATAAAACAAAAAAGGAACCTGCGGAATATAATCACGTCAAATATACCGATGCTCTTCTTTGCCGGATTTCTGCTTCTTATGCTGATCTCGGCTGCTGTAAACGGCGCGTGGATCGAACCGGATTTTGCAAAGCCGCTTCCGTGCGAGGATCTTCAGATGTACATCTCATTCTTTGCGGTATTCCTTTTCTGCGGCTGTGTGATAAGAACGGCAAAGATCAAGAGAACTCTCATAACCGTATTCTGTGTGACATCACTTGTCATGTCGCTGCTGGTCATCGCAGACTACTATTTTGTTGATCTGACCCCTATGCAGATAACAGCGATCGACAACGTTGCGCCCTCCGCGGTATTCAGAAATTCAAACCATTACGGCTATTACCTTTCGATCTCGCTGATACTGAACGCAGGATTGTTCATTTACGCAGAAAGCAGAAAGCTGAGGATATTCGGACTGATATCATTTGCGGTACAGACTGCGGTGACAGTGCTTAATGACACTTTCGGCAGCTATCTCGGAACAGCCGCCGGACTTATCTTCATGTTCATAATACACTGGATAGTTACCGGAAAGCCAGGTCTGAAAGCACTTGCGGTATTCGGTATCTTCATCGGTATAACCGCTGTTATGACAATATGGTACGATACGATGCTCAGTAGTGTCATAACACTGTTCAAGGACATAAAGAACATCACATCAGACAGCAGCGCCGCAGTGAACGCAGGAACCGGAAGGTGGCCGCTGTGGACAACGACCATTCAGGCGATCGCAGAAAAACCGCTGCTGGGACATGGGATAAACGGTATCGCCGACAGACTTGAAATGATATGGGAAGGAATATACCTTCCACACAGCGAATACCTGCAATATGCGGTATATTTCGGGATCCCCGCTCTTATTATGTATCTTGCAGGGGTTGTTTCAGTATTCATCAGGGCAAATAAAAATAAGCGCTCGCTTGACACGTTCACGCTTATCTCACTTTGTGCGGCATTCGCTTACTGCATCTCCGCCATATTCGGGAACACAAAATACTACACGGCACCGTATTTCTTCATAATGCTCGGATCCGGCTATAATTACTGCAAAGATACCTGTCCGGTTTTCTCGCTTTACGGAAAAAGATCTCAGGCAAGCGATGCAAATTCCTGTGACCAGTAATAATATGTATCCTTTCCGACTTTCAGTATGCTGAGTCCGAAAGCCGCGCACTCATACTCCGGATTAAGGATATTATCCTTGTGGGACGGCGACTCCATCCACGCCTGGAAGACTTCTTCCGGCGTCTTGAACATATTTTTGCCGTAAGCGATATTCTCGCCGCAGATAGTATATTTTATGCCCTTTTCCTTGAATGCGGTGCTGAACTTCGTCCCGTCCGGTCTTGTATGTGAGTAATAATATGTAAGCTCACCTGTTCTGAGTTCGCAGACCTCATGTACACGTGCAGAGTACCACAGCTCTTTCAGACCTGCCTCCTTGCGTGCGTTATTCACAAGCCTGAACATGGTAAGATATACATTTGTATCTGTTGAGAACGTTCCTCCGCCGACATTGGTGAAAACTGTCTTGTCTTCCTCACGCGTTGAGGTCGTTGCAGCGGAAGCTGTGGTCGCAGCAGCAGTTGTTGTTTTTGTTGTCGCAGTGACCTTTGTTGTCGTTGTCGTGGTTGTCGTGGCTGCCTTGGTCGTTGTCGTGGCAGGGGCTGACGATGTGGAAGTGGTGGTGGCAGGAGAAGTTGCCGGAGTTATCTGAGTAAATGTATAAGACTGTGTTTCCGGCGCGGCAGTTGTTACTGAAGACGAGGTGACCGCAGAAGCTGCGGACGCCGGCAGAGTCTCCATTGAATGAACTGCCGGCTCATTCGGGAGCAGCATAAGATCTTCACCGGTCGTGGTCGTTGTAGTATCTTCTGCGGAGGATATTAATGTACTCTGCGGAAGCGTATCTGCGGTGGAAACAGTGGTACCCGAAGCAGCGGTAAATCTCGGATCGAGCGTCATCGTGAAAGTTTCAAGCTCATCGGAGAACATAGTTTCCAGCATCTCTTCGCTTCCGAGAGTGACATCGGGCAAAGCTCCGTCTGAGGAATAATCCACAGCGCCTTCAAGGATATCAGCGAATATAACGGGCTCGGACGCTCTGGTATTTGATATATTTGTAAATATAAGGAATCCGGCTATAAGTGCGCATGAAGACAGCACTGCCGTGAATCCGCGTATGGAATTCTTCTGTCTTCTCGTCATCATGCCGCAATCCCTCCTCTTTAAGATATCTCAGTATATTTTACGCTTTTAGCTTCAATTTGTCAAGTGAATATTATGGGAACCTCTAAAAACCCAATTTGAGAGAAAAAGAGCTATCCACTTTATGCCGCTTTGTATGCGCGCGTCCTGCGCGCTTTTGGCGGCAATACCACGGCTTCCTGCCGTGACCATCTACTGCGTCAAACATCCTAACCGGGCGTGGTCTCCCCGGCAG
>CAMOKN010000272.1 GCA_946617595.1 uncultured Clostridia bacterium | reverse complement strand
TTTTGTTCGTCCGAAGGACGAAATGAGCTTGACATCAAGGAATGTGTCCGTTGTGTAAATGCACCGCAGGCGCATTTACACAACATCTGAAAATCTGTTTTGCAGATTTTCAGCCAATAACTGCCAAAAGGCAGTTATTGATGACACATTAATTATAACACTTAGTTTATTTTACGTCAACAATTTCGTTCCGATTTTTTATAGTGCTTTTGCACAATGTTTTTGAGTGTGCAGTCCTCACCCAAGCAGGTGTTGTCAGCTAAATCCGATATCCCCATATTTTGATGCAGCTTTTCCGGTGTACCTGAAAAACCGGCTGATGTCCGCTTAAATTATCGTCAAATGCAATAATAACACATTTGTATTTTGTAAAAAGTCCCAAAATTATGCATTTAAGTAAATAATAATTGCATTTTCTGATTGACAAAATGCACGAAAACGGTTATAATAAATGTTGATAAGTCTGCGCGTAGTTCGCAGTTTTAATTAAGGAGGATCATTATTATGAATTTTAAGAAAATCGCAGCAGCAGGACTTTCTCTTGCAGCAGCAGCAGCACTTACAGTTTCCGCAAGCGCAAACTCACTTGTAGTAGTTTCTGACCCTGAGCCCAACCTTACCTCAAATAACGGTATGTGGATGGTAAAGCTCTATGTTCCGAGTGAGGGTATCGACCTCGGCATCGACTGCCTCGATCTCGGTAAGGCAGTGTTCACAGTTACTCCTACAGAGCCCGATGATTTTGAGGGCGCATTCGGCGGCGCTGTAGTTATGTCCAGCGGTCCTGTCCTCAGTGAAGACCATAACTGGATACAGTCAAACTTCTGGGGAGTTTATGACGAAGAACATGAGATCTTCGGCCGTGATGACGCAACAGATACAAACCCCATCAAGGTTCAGAATTCAGATGTTGAATATGTTTACACACTGACACTTAACATCGACGATTCAAACAAGGTTCTCGAAGACAGCTATGCTTCTCCCGATGCTTATGTTCAGATAGCTCTTTCTGACTGGAGCAACGAAGTATTCTCCGAGATCGAAGTTCTCAGCCTTGATCTTTATAACAAGGCAGGCGACCTTATTGGTTCGTTCAACTCAAAGGGTAAATTTACTCCTGCAAACGGCGGCGCAGCAAGCCCTACCGTTACTGTAGAAGATAAGACTTCCGACGCGGCAGCAGCTACAGATACAGCAGCTCCTGCAACAACAGCTCCCGCAGCAGGCGACACAACAGCGGCTACAAATTCTTCTAAGGGTTCACCTAACACCGGTATCGCTGATGTAGCAGCTATCGCAGGTATCGCTGTAGTTGCAGGCGGCGCTGTAGTTCTCTCCAGAAAGAGAAAGTAATCGCAGCTGCGCTTGAGATCTTGCAGAGGTTGCTGCTTTTCAATGTGAAAAGCAGCAAAAGCAGATTTCGCTCCGCAGAAATTGAGGTTCCCTTGAATATTAAGTTCATAACAAGAAAGCACAGAGCAGACCAATTGCTCTGTGCTTTTGTGTTACTGTTTGATCGTTTACCCGATCTCAAGCAGAGACTGCGCATTTCTGAAAAAGATCTTGTCTTTCTCGCTGTCCGGAATGTCCAGACCGTCAACGAGAGCGACCTCTTCTTCAGGGTTGCTCCACGGAAGATCGCTTGCGAAAAGAATACGGTCTGTTCCGTGCTTCTTCACTATCTGTGAAAACAGCTCACGGTCTATATCCTTTGCAACGAATGCAGTATCAAGATAAAGATTCGGGATACCGGCAATATATTTGTAAACCGCTTCCCAGGCATAGTTTCCGCCCATGTGTGCGCCTATGATGTTCAGTTTGGGATATTTTTCGCAGATCTCGATCAGATCATACGGCATGGCGCGATGCACCATAGGCGATACCGGATCGTAACCCATGTGGAAAACTATCGGAAGACCGAGCTCCTCACACCGCTTGTATATTCGGTGGCAGTGCTCGTCAAATATAAATACTCCCTGATAGTCGTTGTGCAGTTTCAGACCTTTCAGCCCCAAAGATTTTATCCTGTCGAGTTCGTCAACAGCATCTTCCGCAAAAGGGTGAACTGTCCCGAATGAGATTATGTTGTCAGTGAAGACTTCTTTCGCCCAGTTATTGATCGTCGTCTGCTGCTTAGGCTTTGTTGCAATCGGAAGCAGCACGCCGTAATCTATGCCGCAGCTGCGCAGCATATCACGGGTACTTCTTATCGTCCCGTCTGTATAGCATGGGCAGTCCGCAGTTTCGGTAAGCTTTTTTATCACACGCTCAGCAAGCGTGTCCGTATATGCGTGGATATGGGTATCTATAAGCATTGTGTCTCCTTACAGCCTGCCGTCAAATGAGCCGCCGGAACCACCGATGCCGCCGGATATTGCCGAATATCCGGTCATCTTTTTTCTGTCCGAATTCACGTTCTGCAAATCTGAGCGCAGTTCCTTGACCCGCGCATCGACTCTTAACGCAGCCTGTTTTTCCTTGTCCCTGACCGCTAAAAACGCAGAACGCATTTTTACAGTTGCCTTGTGTATCTCTCTCATTTCCGAGGAAATCCCGAGCGGAACATGAGCGCCGACTATCATTTTATGTATCAGGTCGGCTTCCTGACCGGTACATTCCGAGCAGGCATCATCAATATCCGCTCTCTGGATCCCTATAGCTTCGTTTATATCGCCGATACGCTGGAGTATCTCTTCAAGAGTCTCGTCAATATCTGTGGTAAGTATCTCAGAGGTCGCGATGCTGTATTCGTCTATCAGATGAGTGATCTCCGAAACATCGGCTATTATCCTGTCTTTTATTTCCCCGGTCACGGTATCACCGCCTCAGACTTTGGGCATTGCCGCGACCTGCGCAAACGCATCTCTCAGATCTGCAAACAGCGGGATAAGCTCCTTTATCATCTTTGTATCCTTCTTCATATTTGCAGTTACGAGCTGTCTGTTGAAGAAGTCATACAGAGCGTCGAGATCCTTCGACATTGGGATATCCATATCAAGCACCGAGCGCAGTGCGTTTACTATATCCTGTGTTTTCTGGAGCGATTTGTTTGCAGCAGCATAGTTCTTTCCGTCGATAGACATGATAGCTATGTTCATCTGCTTTTCAGCCTCATCATACAGCTTTACGACTATTTCCATAGGCGTAAGTGTCTGGAGGGACTGCTTTTTGTATTCGGAATATGCGTTAGCCGCCATAAACGGTACCTTCCTTTTTCTTATATATTGCAGCCGCACTGTATGTACGGCTGCATATTGTTATTACTGCATGAAGTACGAGGAGAACGATGCCTGCTGGTTATTGAGGGTACCGAGCATTGATTCCATGCTGGAGTATCTCTTCCAGAGTCTGTCCTGTTCGTTTTCATAGCGGGTCGTGAGAGATGATATTCTCTGCTTTGTCCTCTTTATGGATCTGTAGATCTCGTTGTCGGTAGAAGAAGTACCTGTTGCAAGACCTGCTTTTCTGATAAGAGAACCCTTTGTTGTGCCGGTAGTTCCGACTGAAGCGTCGAGAGCATCTGAGAATTTCTTCATTATGCCGTTTTCGCTGTCGGTGAAGAGCTTCATTATGTCGTCCGAATGACCTTCGATAGCGGCGTTGAGTGCTTCTTCGTCTATATCAGCGAACATACCGTGCTTGTTATAATCCGTCTGTGTTTTCAGACCGAGGGATACGAGCGAGAATGTGTTTCCGTCAAGGCCCTCGACAGTTCCCATAAGAGCTGTTCTGAGAGAGGTCATAGCCGAAGTCACAGTTGTATCGTGATACAGAAGGCCCTTCTTTGCCTTTTCTTCCCACTTCTCTTCCTGCTTTTCGGAGAGGTCGAGATCTTCCTTGTCGGCATCTGTGAGGAAGTAATAATCCTTCTCAGGCTTCTCGTCGAGATATTTGTAAACATCTTCTACAAGCTGGTTGTAATCCTTGATGAAGTTCTTTATTACATCTGCGATCGCGCTGGTATCCTTCTCGATACCTACGGTGAACTCCTTGCCTACTTCGGATTTATTGGTAAAGGTGAAGGTCGTTCCGTCAGCCTCTATCGAATTTCCGGCACTCTGATATTCCTGCCCGTTTATCTCAACCACGAGGTTAGAGCCGTTCTTGACAGTTCCTGAAAGTCCGAGTGCGCTCATAAGACCCTGTGCGTCGTCACTTATGGTAACTTCGCTGTCAACGCCGTATTTGCTTGCGGTCATCGTGAACGCGTTGTCGAGCGAAGAATAGCTCATCTTGACACCTGCGGAAGAAGCGTTTATCTTCTTCATCATATCGTTCACTGTGGTGTTGCCGTCAAAGCTGAACGACTGACCGTTGATCTTGAAGCTGTAGTTTCCGTCACTTCCGGCAGTAAGGTTGAGATCGGAGATCTTTGTGGTGTTCGAGATCTGCGAAATAGCGGTCGTAGCGGTTCTTATGCCGAAATTATTCTCACTGTCTCTTGCCGCGGTCACTGAGAAGTCAACGTTTGTTTTTGTGGTAGTCTCGTTTCCGTCCTCATCGGTGGTCGTGGACTCTGTATAAGCCGTTATTGCAGCCTTACCGTCACTGCCGAGCGAAACATCGAACTTTACACCGCTTGGTGTTTCGAGGTTTCCGATGCTGTTCTTGAGGGAGGACTCGGTGTAGTGCCTGATGATGTTCTCCTTTGACAGATCATAAGAAGCGTTCGATTCGTCATAAACGTTCTTCTTGTATGCATCGAAGGTCTTGCTTTCGGAAGTCTCCCATGTTGCTCTGTTAAGGTTCCAGCTGTCGGATTCTTCCTTGTCAGTCTGCCATTCGGACTGGCTCTTGAAGCTCTCTTCTGCATCTGCGAGTTCTGTTCTTGCAGTCTCGTTTCCCTGAGCCCATGTGTAGATATCATCGGCTTCGGTGCCTTCGGGAAGCTCTGATTTATATGTCTCGTAAGCAGCCTTTGATTCATCGGAAAGGTTACGTGTTGCATAAGCGTTCTTGTAGTCGGTATAGCCGTCGTTATAATAGTCGCTGCTCCACTGGCTGTAGGACTTCATCGGCTCATCGGCAGCTGAAAGCTCCGCGCTGGCCGCTGAATTGCTTTGCGCCCATGTATAGATATCATCGGGCTCTGTGCCTTCCGCAAGCTCTGACTTGTATGTTTCATAAGCTGCCTTCGACTCGTCCGAGAGGTTCTCGGTGGTATAGCTGTTGCGGTATGCCTTATAGTCGAGGGTAGGAACGCCGTCGTACTTGTCGCTGAGATCATTCAGTTTTGTATCTATCGACGCGTTTGTACCGCGCTGAGACTGTGCCCATGTGTAGATATCATCGGGTTCTGTACCTTCTTCGACTCCCGACTTATATTCATCATAAGCTGATTTAACATAAGAATCGGCTTCGAGCCACTTTCCGATACGCTCCTGCTTGCTTTCAGCGTTTGCGGCAGTATAGAGAGCGTTCATATCATCATCGGTGGCAGTCTCTTTCCATGCCTTATAAGCATCATATCTTACCGACTCTTTATAGTCATCGACTACGCCCTTGTAAATAGCTACAGCTTCATTTATGTCGGTTTCTACCTTATAAGCAGCCTGCTCTATCTCTTCGTCGGACGCGCCTTCTCCTGCCTTAGCCACTGCCATTTCGTGTATCTTGGCATTGAATTCATCTGTACCGGCTTCAAGAAGTACCGAACCTGTGGAAGTGTCTATGAATCCGTTGTTTATGGCATCGTCGAAATATGTGCGCGAAATGGTCTGGAATGAAACGTTCACCGTCTCGCTTCCTACCTGGAAGGTGAGGGTATTGTTTCCGGTAGAAGCAGCGCCCACATTGATCTCGTTGCTGGAGGTAAGTGAGCCTATACCGGACACGGTCATTCCTTTACCGTCTCTTGTGGTGAACTGAAGGGTATCGGGGTCAATATATACCATACCCCTGTTTCCTCTGTCGCCTACCGACTCGTTGCTCTCGCCGAATTCGTCTTCGAGCGCCTGGTTTATGTTGTTAAGGGTAGCCTCGGCATCTGCGCCGCCGGTGAATGTGATGTTTTTGGTGGTTCCGGCAACATCTATAGTGAAGCCGTATGTCTGACCTTCCGCAAAAGCGCTGAGCTCATCTGTGGAGACGCTTGCGTTTCCGCTGAGTGAAGAGCCCTTCATTTCAGCCTGCTTGGCATTTGTCTTTACCTTCATGGTATATTCGCCGGGCTGTGAATTTACGGTGGTAGAAGCCGAAAATCCCGCGATCGTGGTCTGTGTGCCGTCGAGGTAAGTTGTAGCGGCATACTTGTTCCACATAGACGAGCCTGTGAGGTTATTCTGGTTGTTTAGCAGGTTGAAATATTTATCCTTGAGTGCGGTCATTTTGGAAGTAACGTCCTGATAAGCCTTCTGAGTTTCCTCAAACTTCATTACATTACGTTCCTGCTTAGTGATCTTCAGCTTGCTGTTTGCTGTAAGAGCGTTTATGATGGACTCGGTATCAAGACCGGAGTTCATGCCGCTCATTCTTATAAGATCATTTCCCATAATAGATCAAATCCTTTCTGTGGGTCCGACGGTATGCATCTTGCATACCGATTGCTTTTATGCATAGTATAAAGGCAATACCGCACAAATAGACGTACAGCGCTTGCTTGCAGAATATTCCGTCATCTTGCACAGAAATTCCTTGACTTGCGCCAGCAAGCCTGCGTCATTTCTGTACAATCTGACGAAATATCTGACGGCGCAATCACCGCACGCTCTTTGTGCGGTATAGCCTATATTATTATGCGTTTCCGTTCAGATGAGCTGTGAGGTCAGAAAATGTCGAACACATATTTTACCGGAAAAAACACTGCACGTATATCTCCGTTCAGGATCTTCACCGATCAGGCAGGATACCACGAAAATGCCAGAAAGATCGCGGTCATGACGTTCAGAGCTGATATTTTTGCGGTGATCGACGAAAACGGCGATAAACTTTACGAAGGTGCTGTTACATATTTCGGCTTCGACGAATGTTCGGGCGATGATATATATATTGCGGATTTCTCCGCTTTCACGAAAAGAGGGAGCTTCCGTATTACAGCCGGAGGAGAACAGTCGGCAGTATTCCGCATCGGAAACGGGGTTTACCGCAAGCTGTTTTATGACACCTCAAAGGCATTCTATTATCTGCGCTGCGGCTGTAAACTCGAAGAGAAGTATGCCGGACGCTATACTCACTCTGCCTGCCACACAGGCACAGTACACGTTTTCGGGGATAACAAAGAGCTTGATATACACGGCGGCTGGCATGATGCCGGGGACTATGGTCGTTATGTGACTGCCGGAGTCTGCGCCTGCGCACAGCTCTTGTATGCATATAAGATGTTCCCAGACGTGTTCAGAAGCCTTGATCTTGATATACCTGAAAGCGGCTCCGGAATACCGGACATACTCAGCGAATGCAGGTATGAGCTTGACTGGCTCATGAAGATGCAGCGCTCTGACGGTGCGGTATATCACAAGCTGACCACGATGCGGCACGCAGGATTTGTAATGCCGGAAGGAGACAACGGAGAGCTGTTCGTATTCCCGATAAGCTCGTCGGCAGCAGCTGATCTTTGTGCGGTATGCGCCCTTGCATCAAGGATATTTGCGGAATTTGACAAAGAATACTCCGAAAAGCTGAAAGAAGCCGCCGAACTATCTTACAAATGGCTTGAAGAAAACCCTGAAATTATCAGATTCTGCAATCCCATAGGCTGTGAAACAGGAATTTACGGCGAGGACAATGACACCGACAACCGATACTGGGCGGCTGCGGAGATGTTTGCGCTTACCGGAGAGGACAAATACCACGAAGAACTCATAAGCCTGTACCGCAGCGGATTTGATGAAAGCAGGAATTATTACAAGTCAGCCCTCGGATACAGCATTACCGGTGGGCTTGGTTCACTTACATATATATTGTGCGACCGACCTGACAAGAACGAAGATGTTATAAACGATATGAAGTCTATGTTTATAGGTGAAGCATACTGGCTTGCCGACAAGGCAGACAAAAGCGGTTACGGTGCAGCGATGTCGAAGGAGGACTATTTCTGGGGAAGCAATATGGAACTTATGCATCACGCTGTCAAGTTCATATTTGCGGAAAAATTCACCAACGACAGCAGATTCACCGGTCTTGCCGAAGAACAGCTCCACGTTCTGCTCGGGCGCAACCCGTTCGGAATAAGCTATGTGACCGGCTGCGGAGAGTTCAGCTGCAATTACCCGCATCTGCGTCCTGCCGCTGCCGACGGCATAGAAGAGTGTATCCCCGGAATGGTCTGCGGCGGTCCCAACAGCTATCTCGACGACTGGCGCGCCAAACAGCTTATACCACAGGGAACTCCGCCTATGAAATGCTTCATAGATGATCCGGACTGCTATTCGCTCAACGAAGTCACTATCTATTGGAATTCACCGGTCGTCTTCGTTCTTGCTTATCTTAATTCAAAAGAAAATAAGGGTACCTCTAAAAACCGCTTTGAACAGAGAAAATGAGATAGCCTCGTCGAATACAAGGAAAGCCGACGAAGCCGGGCTGGCGCCCGGTTAGGAGGTTTGACGCAGTAGACGGCGTGGATAGCTCTTTTTCTCTCAAATGGGTTTTTAGAGGTTCCCTATATTCTAAGACAGAAAATAATAAATAATATTGCACATTTTTTTGAAAAAAAGTGTATAAAATTTTCACAGCAAAAGAAATAACCCCCTCCGGTCAGGGAGGGGGCAAATGAATATCATTACTTGATAACTCTTACTTTTATAACTCCGTCAGCAGCTTCGAGCTTAGCCTTTGCAGCATCTGCGTCGCCCTTGACATCGAGGATAGTATAAGCCATATCCTTCTTAGCGGCAGAAGCCTTGTTTGCAACAGTAACGCCTGATGCCGATGCGAGCTTGTCAGCGAGTCTGTCCGAAGCCTTGCTTATCACGCAGATAAGTGCGTCACCTGTTTTTGCAAGCGAAAGGTTCGGGAGGTTCACACTGTTGAGTATCTCGCCTTTTTCAAGATAATTGCGCACTTCGTTGCACGCCATTACAGCGCAGTTGTCTTCACTTTCGGGAGTAGATGCTCCGAGGTGAGGGATAGCGATAACATTCTCTACGCACAGGAGATCGTCGGTTGCGAAGTCAGTTGCATATGCAGCCATTTTTCCGCTTGCAAGAGCGTCGATTATAGCCTTGCTGTCAACGAGATCGGCACGTGCAAAGTTAAGGATACGAACTCCGTCCTTCATCTGTGCTATAGTGCCGGCATTTATCATTCCCTTTGTTTCGGGAGTTGCGGGAGCGTGGATAGAGATATAATCACTTATCTTGTAGATCTCTTCGTTTGAAGAAGCAATCTTGACTTCGGGAGAAAGTCTCTTCTTTCCTGCTTCGGAGAGGAACGGGTCAGCGCCGTAAACTTCCATACCGAGTGCAACTGCAGCATTTGCCACAAGCGCACCTATAGCGCCAAGACCGATGATACCGAGCTTCTTGCCGGAGATCTCAGGACCTACGAACTGGCTCTTGCCTTTTTCAACGAGCTTTCCTACTTCATCGCCCTTTCCTTTGAGTCCTTTTATCCAGTCGGTCGCGGGAACTATCTTTCTGCTCGAAAGGAGAAGACCTGCGATAACAAGCTCCTTAACAGCGTTAGCGTTGGCACCGGGAGTATTGAATACAGCGATACCTTTTTCAGAGCACTTGTCGATCGGGATATTGTTTACGCCTGCTCCGGCTCTTGCTATAGCAAGCAGATTTGCGGGAAGCTCCATTTCATGCATGGAAGCAGAACGTACAACTACAGCATCGGGATTTGCTTCATTATCGCTTATAGCGTAGCTGTCCTTTGGGAGAAGGTCGGTTCCGCAAGCCGCGATCTTGTTCAGAGTAAGAATATTGTACATGGTAATTACCTCTTTCTTGATATGATCGAAAGGGCAGCGAAGAAGCATCTTGCTGCCCGTCATCATTTATATTGGATTATGCGTTTTCAGCTTCAAACTTCTTCATGAATTCAACAAGCTTTTCAACGCCCTCGATAGGCATAGCGTTGTAGATAGAAGCTCTCATTCCGCCGACTGTTCTGTGACCCTTGAGGTTCTCGAATCCGGCAGCCTTTGCTTCTTTTACAAACTTAGCATCAAGCTCTTCGTTTCCTGTAACGAACGGAACGTTCATTATCGAACGATCTTCTTTTCTTACAGTTCCCTTGAACAGCTTGCTCTGATCGAGATAGTCATAGAGGATCTTAGCCTTCTTCTCGTTGTGAACTTTCATAGCCTCAAGACCGCCCATTTTCTTTATCCACTTGAATACCTTGCCGCAGATATAGATACCGTAGCAGGGAGGAGTGTTATAGAGCGAACCGTTATCAGCCTGAGTTTTCCATTTGAGAAGGGTAGGAGTGCCGGGAAGAACATCATCTGTGATGAGGTCTTCTCTGATTATAGCGATAACCACGCCTGCGGGACCTACATTCTTCTGAACACCGCCGTAGATGACACCGTACTTTGTTACGTCAACGGGTTCTGAAAGGAAGCAGGAGGAAACGTCCGAAACAAGGATATGACCCTTTGTGTTCGGGAGAGTCTTGTATTTTGTTCCGTAG
>CAMOKN010000271.1 GCA_946617595.1 uncultured Clostridia bacterium | reverse complement strand
CGCAAGGTGAGGAGACTTGACGAAATATTCGACGCGGATGACTCGTTTTCTCTCAAATGGGTTTTTAGAGGTTCCCTATATTTAATGACGCGAAAAAATGCTTTCCGTTGCGTCTTCGGCAATTATATCACATTATTTATCCGCTGTAAAGTTTAATGCCTGCGAAATTCTGTATTACCGCGGTTTTTTGTGCAATTGTGAATAAAAGCCGGGTATAAAGGCTCACGATTGCTGTAATAATCACAAAAAAACAAAAAGTTTATTCAAAATGCTAAAGTTTTGATACCATTTGACGATATTATAATCGTAATGTAATGTCTGTGATTTTACTGCAAAAGGAGTTGAAAATATATGGAGATAAACAATCTGCAGCTCAATTCTATCAGTGCATACAAGAAAATAAGCAAGCCGGTTTCCGCAAAAAAGAGCGATTCAGCCGCAAGAAGCTCGTCCAACACCGATAAGGTGGAGTTCAATTTCGGACGTTCGCTTTCCGCAGCTCAGACCGCAGCCGCAGCACGCGCTGACAGCCCCGCAAGCGAAGAA
The DNA here is from genome assembly GCA_946617595.1 of uncultured Clostridia bacterium. Taxonomy (GTDB): domain Bacteria; phylum Bacillota; class Clostridia; order Oscillospirales; family Ruminococcaceae; genus Ruminiclostridium_E. The sequence continues at coordinate 5,953 of CAMOKN010000271.1, read as the reverse complement.
AGACTCGCAGCTCTCGCGGCAAAATATGCCGACGGAAACTGCCCCGTCTCCGCAGACGCAGTTGCATCCGCTATGATCGCATAAGCAGGGACCGAAAACACAAAAAGGAGGATCGGAAATGACAGTCGGTACAGCAAAGGAAATAATTGCATTTATGGAAAAATACAATAAGCATTTCGAGGCACTGTCCGCATTCGTTTCCGAGAAGCGGGCAAAAGTCCTTGCGGACGAACTCGGGTGGCTCCTCGACTCACTGACAGTGGAGCAGAAGTTCGTAATGGAAGGAAATGACCTCGAAGCAAAGCGCCTCGCGCTCTTCCAGAGACTCGGTCTTTCGGGAAGAAAAGCAAGCGAGCTTATAGAGGAATGCCCGGCTGAGCTGAAAAACAAGCTCACTCTTGAGTGTTCGATGATGGAAAGACACGTCGAGTTCATAAAAAGCACCAATGCAGATATAATCGAAATAATAGAGCGCAAGCTCTCAGTGCAGGAAAAACTCATAAACCGTTCTCATTCCACCGCATCGACCTATACCGGCAAAGGCGTAAAAGTTACAAAGCACAACACCTCCGGCGGATTTTTCGGCGAAGTCTGATACCGCCGCTACAGGAAGGACAGATAGTTATGCGTTCATCATTTCTCGGACTTGAAATGTCAAAGCGTACTATCCAGCTCTCTCAGAAGGCTCTGGATATTACAGGAAGCAACGTTTCAAATGCCAAAACAGAAGGATATACAAGACAAAGAGTAGATATAGGATCAAGTTACCTCAATAAATACAGCTACTGGCAGACACAGACCTCAAGAATGGCTCTTGCGGGTCAGGGCGCTATCGGTATAGGCGTGGATCAGGTAAGAGATCCCTATATCGACAAGAGATACCGCGAATCAGCACCTTATGTTTCCGAATACAGCACAAAGGCTGACACCCTGAGAGAAGTCGAGACAGTCCTCGATAACATCACCACCGACGGACTCACAAAAAGCATTGATGATCTCAAGCAGGCTATCTCAAGCTACGCCGAAAGACCGGACAGTGAGGAGCTCGCAAGTATAGTGCGCAACCAGGCGTACAATATGACTAACCTCCTCCATTCGTATTACAGCGATCTTGAGGATCTCAAAGTCACAAACCTCGAATCCCTCGATGCTTCAATAGAAGATACCAATAATATAATAGACCGTATCGTAAACTATAATAAGTCCATAGTCAAGGAATATACAGCCATGGCGACCGGAAAGGTGTCCGATCCGACATACTCGGTCACCGGTTCATACGGACCCAACGAGATGCTCGATGAGAGAAATCTCCTGCTCGATGAGCTTGCATATAAAGGAGATATCTCGGTATATGACAACCCCGACGGCTCTGTAAGAGTACTTATGGGCGGCATCGAGATCATAAACGGCGAAAAATATGAGCACCTTTATATGAAGGGCAGCACAAAGATAGAAGGAGAATTTTCCTCAGAGCTGCTCCGTAACTACGCGGCTTATGATTCGGCAGTCCTCAGATGGACCTCCGGCGATGATATGAACAACGCTGCCGGAGAACTGAAAGCTTATGTTGATCTGCTGAACGGAAACGGCGTTTATGCCGCAGGCTATCAGAACGACTCATACGGTATCCCTTACTATGAATCAACAATGAATGCCTTCGCGCATACGTTCGCAAACTTTATGAACCAGTTCAACGGCGCGGTCGATATGAACGGTTCTATCATAAACCCCGACAGGCTCCTGTTCTGCACGAAAGAATACGCTGAGGGCGACGCAAGATACGAAGACAAGGATATGACCATAGACAACATAAGGATCGCAAACACATGGATGGAAGATGCAACGATGCTCGGTGAAGTCTATAACGAAGATACCGGTATCTGGGAACTCTCGCTTGACGGCGACCACATAAACCAGCTCACGGTAAAGATAAATACGCAGGCTCTCGATTTCGGCGGCAAGGGAGATTATGAAGGTACAGTGTATGATTATCTGCTCTTCATAAGCAACCGTATCAGCCAGAATATCGAGTACAACGACAGCAGATATGATGCCTCCTACGCTACGGCAAACGCTCTTCTCGACAGCAGAGATGCGGTATCCGGCGTATCGGAGACAGAAGAAGGCATAAATATGCTCACATATCAGAACTGGTATAATGCAAGCTCAAGACTTATGACTGCCCTCGATGATGCACTTGACCGCCTTATCAACAATACAGGCAGAGTCGGTCTGTAATGAAGCGGCCTGACAGGAGGAAAAGCCAATGAGAATAGCAGGAGATAACATACGAAGAAATTATCTCAGCAGATATGAGAAGAACTATTCGGATAAGTACAGCTCTGAAAAGAAGATCTTTTCCGGAAGACAGTTCGACAGAGGAAGCGAAAACCCCATAAACGCGGCAAGAGCGCTTCGTGTAAGAAGATCTATCTCTGAGGTGGAATCATATCAGGATAACCTGAAAACTGCCGATTCGATATACACAAATGCCGAATCAGCAATGCTCGCAGTATCGGGCATTCTTCAGAATGTATATGAGAAGCTCGTTCAGGGCGCTCACGGTACATACAATCAGGACGACCTCAATATAATCGCAAACGATATAGATAACTATGCCGAAGAAATGGTCCAGTCATTCAATATCGACATTGCGGACAGAAAAGTTTTCGGCGGAATGAATAATGATTCCGTGGCATTCAAGATCGAGGGCAGCGCTGACGGAAAGTACGTTACATACAACGGAGTTGCCGTAAACTCGACAAATGATCCGGACGCTTTTCCGTACCCCGGAGTTTCGTTCCTCGATATAGGTATTGGTTTGTCAACAGATGCAACTACAAACCGTATAGACGATCAGTCCGCTCTGCCGATAACCTTCAACGGCGCGAAGTGCACGGGCTGCGGCATGACCAGCAAGACTGCAAGCATAGATCTTACCTCTCTCATACCTAATCAGAGCTATACATTCGATATTTCAGCAGGCGGTCAGTCCCATAAGATCACATTTACAGCCGATCCTGCCGGAAATAAGGACAACAATATAAATATAATAAACGAAAAGCTGAAGGACGCATTCCTCCAGTCACCGCAGGTAGGTACCGACGGAAGCATCAGCGGCGGAAACGGATATTGGCAACACTATGATTATGAACCTGCCCCGCTGAACAGCGACGGTACTATCCAGATGGATCAACTCCAGAAAGGAAAATATTATTCCTTGAATGTTTCTCTCAATGGAAAGACCAGGGTAATAAACTTCCAGGGCGGCACGAACGGCAGCGGCAATGACAGCGAAGGGCTCAACAAAGCTCTTGAAAATCTCGATAAGGCTTTGAAGAGCGCTTTCGGCGAAAGAGCTTTCGCAACTGCCGACGGTCAGATAAAGTACGGTTACGGAGATACAGGTACTGTAAAGACAGATCTTACAAACATTTCTTCGGCAGGCAGTGGTTCTGTTCAGCAGAATGTACCCGCCGGACTTGTAGGCGGTACAGAGTGGCGCGGTGCCGATATAAGCAACCTTGAGGACGGAGTAACATATTCAATAAGACTTGCTGTCAGCGGAGACAGTATGCCTTTCACCAACGATGATTTTAAGCGTATAACCTTTGCCGGAAGTTCCGACACGGAAACAGCAAGAGCCAATTTTGAAGCATCCGTTCAGGCTGAATTCGGTCCTTATGCGACAGTAAACGGAATTGGCGTCGTTAGTTACGACTATGCTTCCGCCGGTGGTACTGTGAATCATGTTGAAGCAAGGACTGACTATGTTGAGGAATATGTCTACTTATCAAAATATGAGTCCGGAAAAGAATACGCAATAAATATAAATCAGGCTCTTACCGATAAGCAGGGCAACCCCATAACCGATGAAGACGGAAACATCGTCTATGACGACGGCGAAATGGTATATTTCACCGCGGGCGATACTCCCGAGGAAACCGCTGCAAACATCAACGAATACATCAAGAACAACGGTATCTACGGAAGGTCGGAAGTTCCGTATGTAAACGAGAGCGGAACTCTTGTATATGAAGTTGACGGAGCAAATATAGTGCTCGGAACTGATGTCGGAACACAGAGCGAGCTTCCTTATACCGATATCGACGGTTATTCAAAGAACATAATCCAGCTCGTTCTCGATGCAGGAAAGCAGCTGAAAAACGGCGATCAGGATATGGTCGCAAGATACGCCGACCTCGTATTCGCCGCACAGAGCAATCTGTCGATAGCAATATCCGATCTCGGTACACATTCTAAGTTCATAGAGTTCAACCAGGACAGACTTGATGACGTTATGATAGGTCTGAAAACAAAACAGAATGACCTCGAAAGCACAGAGCTTGAAGATGAGATCACAAACTGGAAGGTGCTTGAATCCGTTTACAACGCAACTCTGCAAATGGGTTCGTCCATACTTTCACAGTCGATCTTTGATTATATCCACTAAATTTTAATGAAAGGAGCTGATAGCCATGGTTGACAATAATCTTCTCAACATCACGTCTGTACCGATAAAGGTAGAGATAAACATCAAGAAGGGTGAGTTCACGAACCCGAAAGCGGCGGACCCCGATAAGTCTCTGAAAATGAATATCAAGACGGATAAGGGCGAGCTGAAGATACATTCCGAGCCTCCGAAGATAAAGATCGACACCTATGATGCGCGTTCGAGCATGGGTTACGGAAATTACAACAATGCTGATTTTATCAAGAAAAATTCGCAGGAAGGAATATCCGTAGCATATCAGGCAACAGCAAAGATCGTAAATGAGGGCGATCAGCTTGTCCGCGGAGTTTCGCCCGCTGAAATAGCGGCACAGAACAACAAGGCAGGTCAGACTATCCAGACGATCATGGATTTTCTGCCAAAAGAAGGCGCGGACGTTACTTTCGATAACGGTGTGCTTAACATCAACTATGATGCCGGAGATGTAAATATCGACTGGGAGAATGCCGGAGTCGTTCCGTTTGAGTTCACTCCCGGAAAGGTCGAGTTCAACATCACTCAGATGCCAAGCGTCCAGATAGAATATCTCGGCGACCCGATATATGTTCCGCCGCAGTCTGATCCGAACTATGTTCCGCAGATAGATGTGCGCGGCTGACAGAGCGAATAATTCTAATGATATGAAAGGAAAACGACCATGATCAAAATTGAAACAAGGGATTTCGGACCTATCGAAGTATCGGAAGAAGATGTTTATGATTTCCCGAACGGTATATACGCTTTTGAGGATAACAAGAAGTTCGCGCTTCTTTCGCCGCTCGGCGAGGACGTTTATCCAAGATGGCTCCAGTCGATGGACGATCCTTCTCTCTGCTTCATCGTTTTCAACCCCATACTTATTGACGGCGGATTTTCGGTGACGCTCGATGACAGTGAGCGCGCAGTGCTCGGACTTTCAAAGGACGATGATGTTACTGCACTCGTTATCGCAAAGGTCCCCGCTGACTATAAGCACACAACTGTAAATATGAAATCGCCTATCGTTATAAACAAGGCGAACAAGAAAGCTATACAGGTGATCCTGCCGCTGGATTATCCGTTCAGAATGCCGGTTTATGAATCGAGGGAGGTGGTCTGATTGCTCGTTGTTACACGTAAGACCGAAGAAAGCGTTATCATAGCGGACAATATCGAGATCACGGTGCTTGAAGTTGCAAGAGACAGAGTAAAGCTCGGCATATCGGCTCCCAAGGACATAAAGATAATCAGAAATGAGCTGAGAGATGCTCAGAAAACAAATGTCGAATCCTCACAGGCCGTATCCAAGGAAGCTCTTGATGCTCTCCTCGCTATGAAGGACGAACAGAAATAAACGGCTTTTAGGCTATACCGCACAAAGAGCGTGCGGTGATTGCGCCGTCAGATATTTCGTCAGATTGTACAGAAATGACGCAGGCTTGCTGGCGCAAGTCAAGGAATTTCTGTGCAAGATGACGGAAT
>CAMOKN010000270.1 GCA_946617595.1 uncultured Clostridia bacterium | reverse complement strand
ATATTCAGAGAGCAGCAAGATATTTCGTAAAAATGCGTCTCAGCTTCGGCTCTGACGGTCGCACATTTGGGTGCAGCAAAAAGCCGCTGAAATCTGCTACGGACTATCTGTCAGAGGTTCAGGAACGACTTCTGAAGGGAGTTGTTATTGAGCATAAGGATTTCGAGAATCTTATCAAAGTCTATGACCGTCCGACGGCTCTGTTCTATTGTGATCCGCCGTATCATACGACAGAGGACTATTACGATGTTGACTTCGGACAGTCAGATCACATTCGCTTAAAAGACTGTTTAAACAGCATAAAAGGACGGTTTTTATTGTCTTATAACGATGATGATTTTATCCGAGATCTGTACAAAGACTTCAGGATTACCGGAGTAACACGCTCCAATAACCTGACGAGCGGAGAATACAAAGAGCTGCTGATCCGGAACTATTGATCGGTATTATTTTTTTTGAACCGTAAATAACAAAATCCGTTACGATTTAAACAAAATACTATCGGAGGTATCGCTATGGTCATTATCAAGCTGAAGAAACTGCTTTACGAGAAAGGAATATCACAGTCTGAACTTGCAAAGGCTACCGGGATCAGACCATCTACGATCTGTGATCTTTATAACCAAAACGCAGCCTTTGTTAAGCTCGAAAACGTATACAAGATATGCAAGGTTCTGAATTGCAAGATAGATGAACTTTTTGAAATCCGAATTGAATAAATCTTTCATATTTTTTAGATCGTAAGAAAAAGTTTTCAACAGCTTTCAACAAATTTTCTATTCTGCTTGTCAATTTCAATCAATTAAAACGACCCCCGAAAATGGCTTTAAATTGCCACTTTCGGGGGTTTTCCACACTTTTAACATTTTCCACCAAATTTCAAATTTTTGCATTTTGCTTGTCAAAATTTGGCATTTTGCTTGTCAAGCAACACACGGTGAATTATCAATAAAATATCCCAATATTGAAGAATTGACTAATTATTCACCTTAATACTTGCTGTGATTATGGACTCTGAACCGCATTCTGCAAATTCAATTTTGCTTGTTTTCAGCTCTTCGATGAATGCGTCATATAAAACCCGTTCGGAGAATGATTGGAGCATCGACACGAAAATATTTCCGTTTACTGCCGTTATTTCCGAAAGCGGGAAAGGACCCGCAGGCGTGATCGTCCAGAATTCTTTTATATGGGCACCAAGCTGCGGAAACTGCCACTTGCCGACATAGCTTACATAATATGTTGAAGAATTGTAGAAATCCCCCGCTATTTGCATTGAAGTCCGGGTTTTCTGTTCCAACGTCGGAAGCCCATTGATCATCTTTCCGACAGAACCCGATATTTCCATGGAGCGGCGGACTCTGTCCTCGTCCGACTGAACGAACACCTTTCCGCGATATACAGTGCATTGTGTTTCGAGCGGCATTTTTCTTACTCTCTCATCATAATGCAGTGTAACACCACTTGTACAATTATGGAATGTGTCCGGGTGACCGAGCATAGGTCTTGAATTGACAACATAGCAGCCTATGAGCGGCTCGGTATGTCCCTTGCATATTTTTTCGACAGCTCTTGCAATAAACACACTTATCATTACTCCCGGACTTGCATCGTGTGCCTTTGTAAAAGGAATGAATGAACTCTCCGGTATCTTAATTTTCAGCAGTTCCCCTGTTCCTTCGGCTGCGCTCAGACCGCAGTTCTTTATCAGATTCAAAGCAGGCTCTGATGCCTGTGCGGCAAGACTGCCCAGATCAATGTCAGGGAGTTCACAGAGTGGGTCAATGAATTCTTCTTCCCTTATAGGATCTTCAAGCGTTCTGATCCCCCTGCTGTCAATACTGCCGTACAATTCGGAAAAATAATAGTACAGGAGTGTAGCAAGCAGAAAATTATATACCGGTCCCGTCAGTGCGCCCGTGATAGAAGTCCAAACACAGATCGCAGTCCTCATAGCATATCGCCCATATATGATCGTTTGTTTCCGGAGAATTCAGAGTAATTTTATCAAGTGAATTTATCAATGCGACCGGCTTGTCATTATGCTCGTAATAAATTTCATAATCATTTTTCCTGAGCGTAACACATAGATACGGATAACGTGCAGATGTCTTGTCGATAGCCTTCCGCATAACATCTTTGTCTATCGGACTGTCGAGTCGGAGCCGAAGCCTTACCGTGTAGCTGCCGATCAATGTAGCATAGAGCATCATAGCATCACCGGGTGTTACAAAGTTTATCTCTTTTGACATAAAACAATCATCCTCATTCTGTTATTACTGATCCAGTCACATAACTGTCATGAACATACCGGATCCCGATTTCTATAATACTTAACATCATTTTTATTATATCACCTCCGATCATTACTTGTCAAGCGCTTTATGTGCTGCAACTTCCGCGCTCCATCTGCCGCCGAAAGGCTGACCGAGCTTGAAGCGCGCTTCCCGGTAACCGATGAAAACAGCGATATCGGGATCCTCAGCAAACCTGGTACGGCAAGTTTTTCCACGATACTGTACAGCGCGTCCGGCGCTCTTCTGTGCCTTCTGGGTATGATACCGGTCTCACGGCTGTTCCCGAAGCTTCCGATATGGGCGTGCAGCGTGATAGGTGCAGTGCTGCACAATATTGGTCAGATAGCAGCTGTAATTGTCAGTTTCGGTTCGTTTACCGTGATCGGATATCTGCCGTTTCTTATGATCGGCGGCATCGTATCCGGGCTGTTCACGGGTCTGTGTGCGCATTTTGTTATCGAGCGCATGAAAAAAGCCGGAAAATAATGCTTTATAGCAATATTTTCCGGGCTGAGCAGCCAGCTTCTGCTTCTTTTATCGTCCGAGAAGAAGCCCACGCTCTCAAGCGTGAGCGCCTTCTCAGCCTCTGTGTATCTTCTCCTCGAATTTGTTCTTCTCGCCGCAGCCGCTCACATCTGCCGGATATTCTCCGGTGAAGCAGCCATCACAGATATCACAGCTCGTCAGCGCTTTCGCGTCCTCTACGCTGAGATACGCGAGACTGTCCGCACCGATCTCTTTTGCAATTCCGGCAGTGTCCGTGAATCTGCACGCTATCAGGTTTTCCTGCGAGTCGATGTCCGTTCCGAAGTAACACGGAAACCTGAACGGCGGCGAGGAGATGCGAACGTGGACTTCCTTTGCACCTGCACTTCTGAGCAGTCCCACTATCCGGGCGCTCGTCGTTCCGCGCACTATCGAATCATCTACCATTACCACTCGCTTTCCTGCTACCGCGCTTGCGACTGCGTTCAGCTTAATGCGCACTGCGTCGCGGCGTTCGGACTGTTTCGGCTGTATGAAGCTGCGCCCGATGTAGCGGTTCTTGACGAAGCCTGTGGCGTAGGGTATGCCGCTTTCGACTGAGTAGCCGAGTGCCGCGTCTATGCCGGAATCCGGTACTCCGATCACGATATCCGCATCTGCCGGAGCCGACTTTGCAAGCGCCTTTCCCGCGTTCATTCGCCATTCGTGAACGGGCATTCCCTCGATCACCGAGTCGGGACGCGCAAAGTAGATGCACTCAAACACGCAGAGACTTTGCTTGCTGCCGCAGTGCGTTTCTATGCTGCGCAGACCGTCGCTTCCGATAACCACTATCTCGCCCGGCTTCACGTCCCTGAGGACTATTCCGCCAATGCTCTCGATAGCGCAGGATTCCGAAGCTGCAATATACCCGCTGTCGGTCTTGCCGAGAACAAGCGGTCTGAACCCGTTCGGGTCGCGGAATGCGATAAGCTTTGTGGCGGTCATCAGCACGCAGGAATACGCGCCCTTTATGTCGTTCATTGCAAGCTCCACAGCTTCTTCCGTTGAGCCGCATTTCAGTCTTGCCGCAACTATGGAATAGGCAATCGCTTCGGTGTCGGAAGTGCCGTGGAATATCGCGCCGTTCAGTTCGAATTTTCGCCGCAGCTGCTCCGCGTTGGTGAGGTTGCCGTTGTGTGCCAGGGACATATTGCCCTTGATGTGACGCACGACAAGGGGCTGGAAGTTTTCGGGACTGCCTCCGCCTGTTGTGGAGTAGCGGACGTGCCCGACAGCGATATTTCCCGCGCCTAACGCCTGCAAGTCAGTTTCGCCGAAGACTTCATGCACAAGCCCCGCGCCTTTGCGGTGCCGCATTATGCCGTCGTCACAGACCGATATGCCACAGCTTTCCTGACCGCGGTGCTGGAGCGCGTACAGTCCGAGATAGACCTCGTGCGCCGCGTCGATCGGAGTGTCGGAGTAAATGCCGAACACCCCGCATTCTTCGTTTATCTTCCTCATCTTACGTTAAACAGCAGCTCGCCGTAAGTGGGTATCGCCCAGTATTCCGCAGCTGTCAGCGTTTCAGCCTTATCGACATATCCGCGCAGTTTGTTCATTGCCGGGATAACTTCGTCCTTGCAGACGAACGCGCTCTTGATAACATCGTTTTCGGTGGCTGCTTTTTCAAGTGCCGATTCAAGGTCTTTCAGCGCGTGGAACGCCTTGTCAAGCAGGTCGGAGAGCTGTGACGAAAGTTCCGTTTCGTATGCGGAAACGTTGGTGCTGTTCAGGTATTTTATGTACTTGCTGATGCACGGGAGCAGGTCGTGATATGCCATATCCACCATTGTCCGCGCTTCTATCTTGATGAGCTTTTCGTAAGTCTCGAAAAGTATCTCGTTGCGGGACTTCATCTCTGCTTCCGAGAAGACTTTGTGAGTTGTGAACAGCGTCACATTCTTCTCGTCGAGCCAGTGTGACAGCGCGTCGGGAGTGGTCTTGAGGTTGGACAGTCCGCGCTTTTCCGCTTCCGCTATCCACGCGTCGTCGTAGCCGTTGCCGTTGAAGATTATGCGCTTGTGCTCCTTGATCGTGCGCTGAATGAGATCGTGCAGTGCGGCGGTGAAGTCCTGCTTGTTTTCGAGTTCATCGGCGAACTGTTTCAGCTCCTCGGCAACTACCGTGTTCAGCACGACATTCGAGCCGGAAACAGATGCAGCCGAACCGAGCATACGGAACTCAAACTTGTTTCCGGTGAACGCAAACGGGGAAGTGCGGTTGCGGTCGGTGGTGTCTTTCGGGAACTTCGGGAGAACGTGAACGCCGACTTTCATCAGTTCTTTCTCCTTGCCGCCGTAGGGTTCGTCTTTCTCTATTGCTTCGAGTATCTCCGTCAGTTCTTCACCGAGGAATACCGAGATAACTGCAGGCGGGGCTTCATTCGCACCCAGACGGTGATCGTTGCCGGCGCTTGCTACGGAAATACGGAGCAAGTCTTGATATTCGTCAACCGCCTTGATGACCGCGCACAGGAACAGCAGGAACTGCGCGTTCTCGTGGGGCGTATCGCCGGGTTCGAGCAGGTTCACGCCGGTGTTGGTGCTTATCGACCAGTTGTTGTGCTTGCCGGAACCGTTCACGCCGTCAAACGGCTTTTCGTGGAGCAGACATACAAGCCCGTGCTTCTTCGCGACTTTCTGCATTATCTCCATTGTGAGCTGGTTGTGGTCGGCGGCGATGTTGGTAGTTGCGAATATCGGCGCAAGCTCGTGCTGTGCGGGTGCAACTTCGTTGTGTTCGGTCTTTGCGAGAATGCCGAGTTTCCAGAGCTCTTCGTTGAGGTCTTTCATGAAAGCCTGAACTCTCGGCTTTATCACGCCGAAGTAGTGATCTTCAAGCTCCTGTCCTTTCGGCGGCATTGCACCGAACAGCGTCCGCCCGGTATATATAAGGTCTTTGCGCCTGTCGTAGTCGTCCTTGTCAACGAGGAAGTATTCCTGTTCGGGACCAACGGTGGTCTTGACCGATGTGACATTCTCATTGCCGAACAGCTTCAGAATACGCATCGCCTGTCTGTTGACAGCTTCCATTGAGCGCAGCAGCGGAGTTTTCTTGTCAAGCGCCTCGCCGCCGTAGGAGCAGAACGCCGTTGGTATGCAGAGCACTCCGTCCTTTATGAACGCGTAGGAAGTGGGATCCCAGGCTGTGTAGCCGCGAGCCT
>CAMOKN010000269.1 GCA_946617595.1 uncultured Clostridia bacterium | reverse complement strand
GAAGCCGGGCTGGCGCCCGGTTAGGAGGTTTGACGCAGTAGACGGTCACGGCAGGAAGCCGTGGTATTGCCGCCAAAAGCGCGCAGGACGCGCGCATACAAAGCGGCATAAAGTGGATAGCTCTTTTTCTCTCAAATTGGGTTTTTAGAGGTTCCAATAAAAACAATACCGCACAAATGCGTTATCCGCGCTTTGTGCGGTATTTTTTGAGCTGCTTGACGATTCAGTTTTCGTCAGGCTCTTCTGCTCCCCACTTATAGCCGAAGCCCCATACCGTCCGGATATATTTCGGAGCAGATGGATCTTCTTCAATTTTCATTCGTATGCGGCGTATGTTCACATCTACTATCTTATCGTCACCGTAATAGCTCTCGCCCCATATCTTATCCAGCAGAGTTCTGCGGTCAACAGCGCTGCCCTTATGTCTTATAAAGTATTCAAGTATATGATACTCTACCTGTGTTATATCGAGCGGCTCGCCGCTTTTTGTGATGCGGCGGCTTTTGAGATCTACCCTGAACGGTCCCGAGACAAGTTCGCTTTCTGTTTCAGAAGAAGAACGTGATACGCTCACGCGCCTGTATATCGCGTCAACACGGGCTATCAGCTCTGAGGGTGAGAACGGTTTTGTTACATAATCGTCAGCTCCCATCATGAGGCAGTTCACCTTGTCCATTTCCTGACTCTTTGCGGAGAGCATTATTATACCTATGGTGCTGCTTTCGTTTCGCAGGAACCGGCACACCTGTGTCCCGTCCATTCCAGGCATCATTATATCGAGCAGCGCCACATCAAATCGCTCGCCGTTCTTCCATGCTTCGACAGCCTTTTCTCCGCTGTCAACATCGTACACCTCATAACCAGAGCGGCGCAGGTGTATTACCACAAAATCACGTATAGCATCCTCGTCTTCACATACAAGTATTCTTTTTTCTTCCATATCTTGCTTCGCACCGTGAGGTGCGCCTCCTTGTATCATGTCGGTACCGGCTTTATCTCAGGATAAACAGTTTCTGAAGTTCTTCCGCAGTCACAGATATATCAGAATCGCCCGGCTGCGCATAGTACGTATATCCTGAGGAATCGCTTTTACCGAATCTAATATATTCATCGTTTTCATATTTTGAGGTGCTTCCCTCAGCTGCACCATAAAGTGTCAGTACAATCTCACGTGTTTCCGCAACAGCCATATTATATCTGAAGAATGTGACAGTTCCTTCCGAAACAGATACCGAAGCGGTTATTTTATCTTTCCAGCTTTGCGGCAGGATAAGGACATAATCTCCTTTTGTGCCCACAAAGCTGCGGAAGTTTTCTCTTTTTCCTGTTCCTGAATGTATAAGAGAATGCCAGACAGTCATATTTACCTGCTCGGACAGCGGCATTTCTTCATAAGTCGGAAACGGCACTGTTGTTGGTATATCTATTGTTCCGTCCCCGTTAAGGTCGCAGCAGGAGATATATGGGGTATAGGTATTTGAATTTCTCAGGGACGAATCAGGGGTGAGTGCCTGAGAGAGGAAGAAGTACTTGTTGCCATATACCACAGCGTCTGTTCCGAATGAGCCGTCCGATGCTGCGTAATCAATGAATACCGCCTTTGTACCGCTGCTGTCGCATGAGCCGCAGGTAACGTTCTTTATACCTGCAAATCCGCTGTTCAGCGGTGTGCTTCCTTTCAGCAGGAACTTGTCATCTATCCACCCATATATCCACGAAACCGAATTTCCGGATATCCTGTCGGTAGATATCATAAATACTTCATCGTTTCCGTCACCGTCTGCATCGAATATGTCCATATACATATTTCGTATGTTTGCAAATTCCTGTGGTTTTCCGCCTTTATACGCCATTATGCTTGTGGTCCGGTCGGACGAGCTCTGCACCAGATATGTCACAAGTATCGTAACGGCACCGTTTCCGAGATCCCGGAACATGACGCTCTCGACCTCACTTCCGGAAGCTGCGAAATCATACACCGACACCCATTTTCCGTTCTGTCGGTCAAGGAAGTTCATTCTCAGTGACGAACCGTCCGAGACATTAGGAGTTTCGTAGAAAACTATTGCCTCGTCTGAATATTCATTGTCCAGATTCTTTACAACAAACGCGCTCCTGTACTGTCCGCTTCTCGGATATTTCAGTATGATATCATCGTTTGTGAATTTTCGCAGAGCATCATATATCTCAGACTGCTCGCCATCGAGTCTCGGCGGGCTGAGGAGCTCTTCGACAGATGCGTTCGAGCATCCGCACAGCAGCAGTATCGCCGCTGCCGCGGCAAATATCCTCTTTTTCAGCTCCTCACCCCCTGAGAAATACGCTTGCGCACGAGATTTTTTCAGATGTCGCTTCGCTTGAGATCGGGGCGCGTCTGTCGGTCATCCCCCTCTCTGGCTTTTGCTTTGCAAAAGCTTCACCTCGCCCCAGCGGGGGAGTCACCCCGAACCCCGGTTTTTCCGGAACGCGGCGCAGCACGATTCCGCGGTAGTTGCCGCCCAAAAGCGCAGGAGGCGCGCATCAAAGCGGCAACGCAAAGAAAGCAAAAGCGACTTGCTTCGCAATAGAACCAGAAAGTCTCTGCGCTTTTTCGATTATATTATAGCATATATGAATGATTTTAGCAAGAGAAAAAATCAAGCCTGCCGGTTTACCGACAGGCGATATTTATTTAGCGACTCTTGCTTTGATTATCTTCTGACGCGAGAATTCTTCGCGTTCTTTCTCCTCGAGAGCTTCTGTTATGAATTTCACCTGCTCACGGTAGGTCGGGATAAGAATATTTTTCAGTGCATTCGCACGTTTCTGCGATTTTCTGATAGCCACAGACAGACGGTAAACGCTGTTTTCGATCTCTGCCAGCAGCAGTCCGGTCTGCTTTGCTTTCAGAAAACACACATATGCGCGGTCAAAGCTCGATACCGTATCAGCAAGACTGTAGCACAGCTTCGGCTCTGCATCGCCGCCGGTAACTTCAGGTATCTCGATCCCCATAACGCTTCTGTATGAGATCTCTATGCTTGAATCTATCGGAAGTGTTCCGACCTTTTCTATAAGTACGCCCTCGATGACATTGGCGTTCTGCAGCGCAGAGTATGCTTCTGCAAATGTATTTTCGAGACTTGCGCTGAGTTCTTTAGCCTTGTCGGTAAGCGTTACCATTTCGCGTATAAGGATATTGCGCTTTCTGTCCATAAGCTCATAACCGAGCTGCGCCTGCCTCAAAGAGTGTTTTGCATTTATAAGATTGCCTTTTGTGGCAAAAACCTGCTGTGCCATAATAACGCCCCCTTTCATATATCAGATAAGTTTATTAAAAAGCACCGTACCGGTTAATTTAATTGCGAAACGATTGATATTACTTTCTATAGTGCTCTTCAATGAGTTTGGAGTTCATTCTGTCGAGCTCGGAAGCGGGCAGCAAAGACAGCAGATCCCACGCAAGTTCAAGAGTCTGTTCCATGCTGCGGTTCTCATCGAAGCCCTGCTTCAGGAATCTCTGCTCGAACTGAGTTCCGAAATTCAGGTATTTCTTGTCGATATCCGAAAGTTCGTCCTCACCTATGACGGAAGCCAGCGAACGTGCGTCCTGCACCTTTGCGTAAGCTGCAAAAAGCTGGTTTGCAACATCATTATGATCGGCTCTCGTATAGCCCTCACCGATGCCGTCCTTCATCAGACGAGACAGCGACAGCAGGACTGAAAGTCCCGGATAAATGCCCTCTGAGTCAAGGCTGCGGTCAAATACTATCTGCCCCTCGGTGATATATGCCGTAAGGTCGGGGATAGGGTGAGTGATATCATCGTTCGGCATTGTAAGTATCGGTATCTGTGTTACTGAGCCTTCTGAGCCCTCAATGACTCCTGCACGCTCATACATTGCGGCAAGGTCTGAATACAGATATCCCGGATAGCCCTTTCTTCCGGGTATCTCGCCCTTAGATGACGAGAATTCACGCAGTGCCTCTGCATAAGAAGTTATATCCGTCATTATTACGAGAATGTGCATATTCTTCTCAAAGGCGAGATATTCAGCAGTCGTGAGTGCGCATTTAGGCGTTAAGATACGCTCGATGATCGGATCATTTGACAGATTGAGGAACATAACGACTCTGCCGCTTGCTCCTGCCTGATCGAATTCGCGTCTGAAATAATCGGCAACATCGTTCTGAACGCCCATTGCGGCAAATACTACCGCGAAATCCTTGCCGTTCTCCTCTGCTATACGCGCCTGCTTTACTATCTGCACCGCAAGCTTGTTGTGCGAAAGTCCCGACCCTGAGAATATCGGAAGCTTTTGTCCTCTGATAAGTGTCATGAGGCAGTCTATTGAAGAGATCCCCGTATGGATATAATTGCGCGGATACTGACGTGCAACAGGATTCAGCGCACGTCCGTTTATATCGCCGTACTTTTCGGCAAATACATCTCCAAGACCGTCAGCGGGCTTTCCCGCACCGTTGAAGACACGACCGAGCATTTCAGTACTCAGCGGTATTTCAAGCGGTTTTCCTTTGAAGACTGTTCTGGTATTGTCGAGCGACAACCCCGATGTTCCTTCAAACACCTGTAGTATTACCTTGTCGCCCTCCATCTGCACAACTCTTCCGACACGCTTTGTGCCGTCCTCAAGCCGCAGCTCAGCGATCTCCTCATACGACACGCCGCTGACACCTTCAAGGCAGACGAGAGGACCGTTCACTTCCGCAAGTCCCGAATACTGGATATTCATAGCGTTTCCCGTCCTCTCTGTCATTTAAGCCCGCCGATCGTTTCGTCGATCTCGCGGTCGTATTGCTCAAACATTTCCGGTTTGTCATTCGGAATGTCGTATTTCATTTTTATTAGCTTCTCAAAAAGTCCCGTTCCGAGTATCGATGACATTGTGACTCCGTCCGCAAGCGCTCTTTCTGCGCGGTCATACAGCCGCAGTATCGTGTGCATCATCGAGAGCTGCTTGCTCATAGGAACATAAGTATCGTCCTTGTGGAATGCGTTCTGCTGCAAAAATCCCACTCGTATCACCTTTGCGGCTTCGAGTATGAGCTTCTGATCGTCCGGCAGAACGTCCGAACCGATAAGCTTTACTATTTCCATGAGCTTGTTTTCTTCAAGCAGGATATTGCTTATTCTCTGACGGACATCGAGAAAATCCTCACCGACATTCTTTTCGTAATATTCCGCAAAATCGGGGATATATTCCGAATAGCTTGTCAGCCAGTTTATAGCGGGATAGTGACGCGCATAAGCAAGCGGCTTGTCGAGTGCAATAAAGCATCTTACAAATCGCTTTGTGTTCTGTGTTACGGGCTCAGAGAAGTCCGAGCCTGCCGGTGAGACCGCACCTATTATGGTAACGCTGCCGCGCTTTCCGGAGAGAACATTGCAGTTTCCGGCACGCTCGTAGAATTCCGCGAGACGTGACGGCAGGTATGCGGGATAACCCTCTTCTGCCGGCATTTCTTCCAGTCGTCCGGATATCTCACGCAGTGCTTCTGCCCAGCGCGATGTAGAATCCGCCATTATAGCGATATCATAGCCCATATCACGGTAATACTCGGCAATGGTTATTCCGGTATAAATAGACGCTTCACGCGCTGCAACAGGCATATTTGACGTATTTGCGATAAGCACGGTTCTGTCGGTCAGGGGCTTTCCGGTCTTGGGGTCGATCAGTTCGCCGAATTCTTCAAGCACCTGAGTCATTTCGTTTCCGCGTTCGCCGCAGCCGATATAGACGATAATATCGGCATCGCACCATTTTGCTATCTGATGCTGGGTCATTGTCTTACCTGTGCCGAAACCGCCCGGTATTGCGGCGGTACCGCCCTTGGCTATGGGAACTATCGAGTCAAGCACTCTCTGGCCGGTTATAAGCGGAGTATTGATCGGGATACGTCTTGCAACGGGTCTGGGGGTTCTTATCGGCCAGCGCTGGCAGAGGGTAAGGACACGCTCTTCTCCGTTTATATCAACTTTAAGTATAGTATCGTCGGGCTTATACTTTCCGTTCGGTGCGGCGTAGGTGACAGTACATTCCGCTATATCCGGAGGAACCATGACTCTGTTCACGATCAGGGCTGACTCCGGGCACTGAGCATAGATCTGACCTGCGGTGAGCGTATCGCCGACCTTTACGGTTATTTCGACATCGAATACACGGTCGGGATCGACTGTTGGGATATCGCTTCCTTCGGTGACATATACTCCGTCGGTTTTTTTCATATCCTTCAGAGGGCGTGCAATACCGTCGAATATGTTGGAAATGATCCCAGGACCGAGTGTAACGCTCAATGGTCCACCTGTGCCTATTATTTCTTCTCCAATGCGCAGACCGGCGGTATTTTCATATACCTGAACGGTTGTGAAGCCGTCGTTTACACCGATGACTTCACCTATTAGGCGTTTTTTTCCGACGAACACCATTTCACGCATGGCGAAATCCTTGGTATCGCGTATTTTTATAACAGGACCGTTTATTGCATATACGGTATTTTTCATTTGTGATATTCCTTTCGGAAATGGATTTTACGATGTTTGTTCTTTTCGCCCGCAAACAGTTCAGCTCAACTTTCAGCATCTCTTCCTGCGTGGCGCGTTACTTTCTCTCCCTGTCGGGAGAAAGTAACCAAAGAGCGCTTTGATGTTGGAAATTATTCTTTTCGCCCGCAAACAGTTCAGCTCAACTTTCAGCATCTCTTCCTGCGTGGCGCGTTACTTTCTCTCCCCGTCGAGAGAAAGTAACCAAAGAGCGCCGCCCCTCGCCGGGTCGTCGGCAGATCGCTCCTCAGCCGGCTCGGGGGTCTGCCGGGATTCGTAAGTGCCGTCTTCTTTTAATAGAATGTTCCCTCTGTAAGTGATGTCTTCGCAGATAACTAACGGGTTTCAGCGCGAAGCAAGTAAAGTTTTTAGGAATGGTTCCAAAAGCGCGCACGAGGCGCGTTAATAAGGAAAACTTCAATTCAATAAAGGGTTGCCCCCAGTCTAAAGCGCAGCGACATCTCTCACAGCTGCATTTCTGAACGGGAAGAGAAGGCTTCACGCTCGGACTCGAACACAGAATCGAGAGTGAGGTCGATAAAAATGCCTTTATCCGGGTATTTGAACAGCAGTCCGCCGAGAACGATATTTCTGTCGTTCTCGATTTTTACGCCGTATTTTGACAAAACTTTTTCAGCTGCGGCATTGTCTTTTTTGCGGCAGTATGCAAGTACACTGCTGTCGAGCTTATGCTCTTTGTCAGCCTTTTCTGCGCACTTGCTCAGATGAGCTTCGTACTTATCTGATGCCGTAAAATCCGCGATCTCGGATTTTACCTCATCAAAAAGTCCGTTCACAACGGCATTGCGATGAAGCAGGACCTTTCTGTCGGCAGAATATCTGCTTTCTGACACGCGCTTTCTCTCGTCGTTTTCAAGCCGCGACATTTTTGAGAGCATAACGGTGTTTTCTTCCTTTTTTGCACGCTCACATTCTTCTTCTATAATGGCTTTTGCCTGCTTTTCGGCATTCTCGGTGATGCGTTTTGCGTCGAGAGCCGCAGCCTGCTCTATCTGAAGCCGCAGCTTTTCAAGCTTTGCGTTATTGGTTTCTGACATATCGCAGCTCCTTGTATCAAATCTTCATTCCGACAGCATCGCTTACATAGCGGCTCAGCGTCTCGGAGATGTGTGAATCGCCGTGGCGGTCGGGTATTTCTACGATAAGCGGCTTTCGCAGGGTAAGCTTGCGTTCGGATATCTCGTCCCTGCACAGATCGGTGAGTATCTTTGTTATGAAGATAACCGCAAGACTGTCATCTGCGGCAGCTTTGTCAAGCGCTTCTATTACCTCGTCGTGCTTGTGAACGACAACTCCGTCTATGCCCGCAAGTCTCATTCCGATCTGTGTATCAACGTTGTCGCTGATAAGAAAACACTTCATACAGTCTTACCTTAGCCGTTGAGTATGAGTATCGAAACAAGGATACCATAGATAGCGACACCTTCGCCGAGCGCTACGAAGATAAGAGCTTTTGAGAAGTTCTTTTCGTCTTCGCTCGTAGCGCCGATCGCTGCTGATGCGGCATTTCCTACCGCAAGACCTGTACCGATCGTTGCAAGTCCTGTCGGAATAGCAGCGGCAATATACTTCATGCCGTAGCCTACTGTCATTACAGCTTCTTTAGCAGCTTCCGCAGTCTCGGCGGGAGCGCCTTCGGCAGACGCGATTATCGGCATGAATACTGTCATAAGTATCATTGTTCCGATAAACATTCCGCTGTTGAGCAGGATAGTGCGCTTACGGTTCACTTTTATGCCGGCTCTCGCTCTTTTTATTGCAACAACGAGCGGTATGATTATCATAGCCAGTGCAAAAAGCGGTAATAAATACAATAACATTTTCTTATCCTCCGTGTTATGTTATATTGATTTTTTCTGTGTCCCTTTAAGGCACGGGATCATTCATATCAGTGCTGAGCGAAACGATCATGCATCGGCATTATCTGCGTCAGCTGTCGGTGCCGATAGAAGCAGGCTTGAACGGTATTCCGCCGCCCTTGAAGAATCTGCTGAACAGCTCATAGAATTCAAGACGCAGTACCTGGATACCTACGATGAATCCCTCGAATCCGGTAACGAAGATATTTCCTATTACCAGAACTATAATGCTGCCAACGCCGTCAAACATCTGCGAAACGATGCTGAATACCAGCATAAGTCCCGCATGGCTCAGTACGAAACCGCCTATACGCAGGAATGACATCGTGTTCGTGATGTATGTCAGGCACGTCTCGAACAGGTCTATGAATCCTTCGATTATGATGTTTCCGACTGACTTTTTCTTTGGTTCGTCGGTCTTTTCGTCATCGCCGTTCAGCGCGGCAAGCTTTGCTTTCAGTCCGGTGTCGATGTTGCCGGCATTCTTCTTTTCGCCGCTTCTGTCTTTCGAGATGTGCTCAAGTATCGGTTCTTTCAGGAATATCAGCACCAGCGGAAGAACTATCAGACAGATCACGTACGGGACTTTCATAATATCAACGCCCAGAGCGAATTTGCAGCCGAGTCCTGCGACCAGCGAAGCGTACAGAACAAATCCGCATATACCGCTCGCTCCGAAGATACCGGAGTTAAGGTCTTTCATTTTAAGGCTGAGAATGATGTTTATTATCATCGTCATCAGTATCAGCACGATACCGACGATCAAAGCCATAATGAGTATAAGCGTCGAAGCCTCGAATACGTTCTCCGGCGGCTTAGAGTAGAACAGCGAGTAGATAGGCGGCATTTTGAAGAACGGTTCTATCAGATGTTCATTTCCGAATACCGATCCGTAGATAACTCCGAACACCGCGCTTGAAAGCCCTATTCTTGTTATGATAGGTGCAAGTCCGAGCTTTGTGAACTTCGTCAGCAGCAGTCCTATCAGTGCTATACACAGTCCCTGGCCGAGATCTCCGAACATCATTCCGTACAGGAACATATATGTTATTGCAACTATCGGTGTAGGATCCATGCCGTTTGCATTCGGCAGTCCGTACATCTTTACGAACATCTCGAACGGGCGGAACAGCCAGTTGTTTTTCAGCTTCACCGGCGTCGGCTCGTCGTTTGAAGGTTCGCGGAACGTGATAGTCACGTCTCCGACGGAATTTATCATTTCGGTGAACTTCTTCGTGTCCTTTGCGGGAATATATCCGGAGAAATAGAACCTGTTGTTTATGACGATAACGTTTGAGCGCAGCTCATAGCTGTTATTCAGAGAAATGAGTTTTGCATAGACTTTTGAAAGTTTTGTGCCTTCTCTGACTGCGATCTCCTCTATCTGTTCCTCTATCTTAATTTTCTCGTCGAGATCCTCTACCATTTTATCCAGCAGTGTGGATATGCACTCGTCTGAATTTCCTCTGAGATAATCCGGCAGCCTTATGCGCTCGAATCCGAGTTCGTTGAATGTGTAATCTACACTGTTGACTTCCTCGGTTGAGGTGATGTACAGGCACCACGTATAGTTGCTGCTTTTTTTGAACTGATAGAAAAAGAACGTCTTTTCATTGTAGAACGACAGTTTCGGTATGCTGCCGTTCGGTATCCGTCCGAACCTTATCTTCGCGTATCTGCATCTGAACAGATCCGCAAAATCCGCGTCAAATCCCGAAAGCTGAGTGAGTATCTTATACAGACCGCCCTTTGTTTTCAGAGACGAGTTGAGTTCCATTATCCTCTCGGAAAGCTCACTCTGCATTTTCTCGACCTCATCGAGATAGTTCTTGAAGTCAATGCTCACCGTATATTCGATGTCGTCATACGGGACGTTTTCGTCAAGTTTCACATTCAGCTTGTCCGCGATAGTGCGTGTGCGTTTTATCATTCGTTCATACACGCCCTTGTCACGCAGATTCTTTGCTGCCACTGCCGACTTTGATGTGTCCGGCGGCGGATTCATGTGGAATATTTCGCTTTCACAGCATTTCATGAGCGTCTTGTTTATTTTTTTAAGACCGCCTTCTATGTTGACAAGCGATACTTTTTCTATTGCCATATATGCTGTCCTTTCAGATTTGTTTTCTTACTGCTGAGATTTGCCGCTTACGCCTGAGAGCGGGGTGTGTCTGTCAGTCGTCCCCATCTCTGGTTTTTGCTTTTCAAAAGCTTCGCCTCGCCCCAGTGGGGGGAGGCACTCCAGCCCCCGTTTCTTTTCAAAGTGATACGGCAGAAAGCCGTAACGTTGCAGCCCAAAGCGCAACGGAAAGAATGCAAAGGCGTTAGCCGTGCTTTGTGCGGTATTGCCTTTATAATATAAGATATTTCTCGATCTCTTCGGGCGCAAGCCCATAACGTATTCCCTCGATTATTCTGCACAGATTCGTGCTTTCGTCACGGAATAACATCATCAGGGAGTACAGGGCTTCCGTCTCGTTTGTGCTTACAGCAAGCCGATGCCGGAAATATCTGTGGTCCGCAATATCCACATTCAGCTCCGGTATATCTGTTACCTGCTCCGAAGCAATGCGGGTCTTTACGAAAAGCTCCCTTAGTGCTGCGACCGGATCTATTGCCTTCAGCGCCGTGTCGATATCTTTCGGGCGGAGCTTCCGATGATACGGGATCATCAGCTCGTTTATCCTGTCCGCTTCAAGCCCGAACGTTTTTTTCATTCTGTAGCAGACCAGCAGATTGTCCGCGTCGGCTTTTCGCAGAAAGAAGCTTTTTATCTGCTCTTTGTCCTTGCCTTTGACAGACTTGTCTATACGGTCAAATGCCCATTTTATATAACAAACATTAATAGTGGTGATTATACGGTTCAAGTCCGGAGGCTGTGCGGTCATCAGCTCTTTCAGCGGCTTGTGATAGGGAGTTCCCGTAAGCATATCCGAAAGCTCGGCAAGATTTTTTGCTATCGCAAGCCTCATCGGATCATAGCACAGGTATTCTACTATATAATCCGGGAAAGACGTTACAAATCCACTCTGCAATCCGGCATTTACAGCAGTGACCGCCTTTATGAGCGTCTCTGCTTCGAGCTGTTTTATCAGAAAGCTCATTATGCTGTCTTTACCGGAAGAAGAAAATCCCGATATCCGTATATAATTGTCAAATACGCTTCTGTTTATCAGTGCTTCTGCCTGCCTGCGCCGTATGCTTGCGTCGTCAGTCTCTGCAAATACGCTTTTGTACAGCGGTTTTGTTCTCAGAAATGATACAACTGCCGGAACAGAGCTTCTGTGCAGCAGATTTGTGTAATCGTCTTTTGTGAGAAATTTGCCGAACACAGCCCGTGATTTGGCTGCAACAGCATTGTTTGGCATCTTACCGCACTCTCCTTTCCGGAAAATTCTGAACAGCGCCGTTCAGACGCTCAGTATATGCTCGATTATTTCTTTTTTCCACGCAGCCTTGTTCGCTGCCATAAGCTCGTCGAATGAGCGGCACTTCTCGTCAGCGGTCTTTTCAAAAGCCGCGATCTTTTCATCTGAATCCGCTTTTAACTCGTTCTGTTTAGCAGTAAGCGCTTCCGAACGTGCAGCTGCCTCTTTTCCGGTGCCGTTTCTGTATTCTTCCGCTGTTTTCTTTGCATCAGCAAGCATTTTTTCGGCATCAGCCGCCGCAGAATCGGCAAGCTCTCTCGCTTTTTTGTCCATTTCGATTATCATTGCGATCGAATTATCCATACAGCCGCCTCCAATCAGAATATACTTATTTATAATATTACATTTTCATAGAAAAGTCAATCCTAAAACTCCACAAAAAGCCCGGCGGTTTTTTGTGACAATGACAAAAGCAAGATAATTCAGGGGCGCAGCCCCGCAAAAGGGGTGCAGGGGCGCAGCCCCGCAAAGGGGGGAGCAGGGGCGCAGCACCGCAAATGGGGGAGCAGGGGCGCAGCCCCGCAAATGGGGGTGTGGGGCGCCGCCCCGCAAAGGGGGGCAGGGGCGTAGCCCCCACATAAGATCTCCCCCTCCCCTTGGGGAGGGGGCAGGGGGTGGGGTAAGCTTTATATATTGAACATTTGTAGTCAAGCAGCATGATTTTCTGTGCATTTTCTGTGAAAAATACATAAAAATTCATAAAAGGTATTAACATGAACGAAAAAACGTGCTATAATAAATTACAGTATGCATTCAATTCTGATAATATCCGGAAAGATGACCGGCAATATATGTTCGGCAAGGTAAAAATATGGGAAATAACGGAAAGAAGATAAAATACGTAAAGATAAAGGACGAGGACTATATGCCCAAGTCCCGGAAAAAAATGAATAAAGACGAGCAGGCTGTGGAGAATTATTACCACACCCATAAGATGCCTGTTATGCAGAAGATAGGCGGCGTGCTGTCATTTGTCGGTACCATTGTGCTGAGCCTTCTGATGATAGTTGTTATAACTCTGTGCATTGTAGCGGTGGCTCTTACGGTGTATGTGATGCAGTTTGCGGAGAGCAGTTTCGACGTTGACCTCACTAATGTTGAGCTGTCATATTCGAGTTTTATCTATGCAAAGGACAAGGCTGACGAGGACGTTCTCATCAAGCAGATAAGCGGTGAGGAGAGCCGCATCTGGGTGGATATCGAGGATATACCGCAGTATGTCCTTGACTGTTTTGTCGCTGTTGAAGACCAGCGTTTCTTTGAGCATAACGGTGTTGACTGGAAGCGAACGCTCGGAGTTACATTCAAGGCTGTTTTCAGCGGAGGAACAGACGGAGGTTCGACTATAACCCAGCAGCTTGTCCGTGATATTACAAAGGATAAGGAAACAACTATCGGACGAAAGCTCCGTGAGATATTCCGCGCCCTTTCACTTGAAAGCAAATACACAAAATATGATATTCTTGAAAGTTATCTCAACCGTATAAACTTCGGAGGAACCGCGAACGGCATAGGAGCAGCTGCGTACCATTATTTCGGCAAGGAAGTAAACGAGCTCACTGTTGCCGAAGGTGCATTGCTTGCCGGAATTGTGCGTTCTCCGTCAAACTACAACCCGTATTCTAACCTCAGACAGTCCAAAATACGACAGGAATATGCCCTGAAATGTCTGCATGACCAGGGCTATCTCAACGACAGCGAGTATGAGGCCGCAATTGCGGAAAAGATAAAGTTCCGCAGACCGGTAAAAGGTTCTTATTACGGCTACACCGATATGCGGTACAATGATTACTACGGTATAATAACCGAAGAGAGCAAGGACGACGGAGATCTGTATTATCAGGACGTTCCGTGGGAAGATCTTCTTGGAGAAGAATCCTCTCTTGCGTACAAGTGGAACGGTTCTTACACCGTCTCGCAGGACTGGTACGTTGATGCGGCAATAGATCAGATAGTGAACGATCTTGCCGCAAAGCTTGGCATTTCTTACAGTGATGCGTGGGACGAGTTCCGAAGCGGCGGATATACTGCGTATCTTAATGTGGATCTTGATATGCAGAAGAAAATGAACGAGCTTTTTGAGGACCCTTACACCTGCCTTAAATCGTACGATCCTAATCTTCCTGCGGACAGCAAGAATCTTATCCAGGGCGGTTTCGTTATTATGGATTACAGAGGAAATGTTCTTGCTATTGCCGGAGGAATCGGCGAAAAGCCCGGTGACAACTGCTTTAACAGAGCCACTCAGGCGGTCAGCGCCATAGGTTCGACAATTAAGCCTATCGGAAATTACTCACTTGCAATAGAGATGAACAAGATCACATATTCCACGCTTCTTCAGGACATTTCGGGACGTATCCATGCCGAATATGCGGGCTCCGGAGCTTACGGCGCGGAGGCAGGTTATGATGAAGCAACAAACACTGTCCGCTGGCCGCATAACTATCAGGAAGCGGGATTTGGTTCCGGCGCATACTGGCCTGCATGGTACGCGGTGCAGAAATCTATGAATACAATTTCCGCGCGTGTAATGTCCATGATAGGACTTGTAAATTCATTCAATCATCTGCGCAACGATCTTGGCTTTGAGCATCTTGACAGCGTAAATGATATTGCATACTCTCCGCTTGCAACGGGAGCGCTCACAAACGGTGCGACACTTACCGAGCTTACTGCCGCATATCAGGTAATGGGCAACGGCGGAATGTACTACAAGCCGTATTATTACTCGGTAGTTTACGATAACAAGGGCGTTGCGATACTTGAACAGGACACCCTCGGAAAGCGCGCTCTTTCGTCGGATTCTGCATGGATAACCAACCGTATGATGCTGAAAGTAGTTCAGGACGAATACGGAACAGGTAAGTACGCAAGACTCGGTGCCTGTGAGGTGGTAGGCAAGACCGGTACTGCGAACGACGAATCGAACCTTCTTTTTGCCGGGCTTACGCCGCAGTATGTGGCTTGCTACCGTATAGCATACGATGACAACCATTCGATCGGAAAGCTTGACGGCTGGAACACCATGGCTCTTGTATGGCACAACGTAATGGAGAATTTTGTAGATACCACGGTCGAACAGAGCTTCACTCCCGACAGTTCGACACTTGAACTCCATTACTGCACAGAGACAGGTCTGCTTGCAACATCTAAGTGTCCGAGCACTATGATAGGCTATTACCGTCCCAGCAATATCCCGCAAAGCTGCGATTCACGCCATGACGGTCTTTACTGGCAGGAACACGGAGATACCACTATCCCCCTCTATGAATAACCCGCCGCTTTTCATAATAACAAAGCACAGAGCATTTGATAGGCTCTGTGCTTTATTTCTGTGATGATACTTTTCAGGTTCCGCGGAGCGGGATTTGCTTTTGCTGCTTTTCACGCTGAAAAGCAGCGGGGTCTGGGGTGTCTCCCCCACTGGGGGAGGTGGCAGCGTAGGAGCCAAAGGGGGCTGACCGACAGACGAACCCCGATCCTGACGTTCTCAAGCGCAGCGGAAGATCTCAAGCGCAGAGGCAAGCGTCTGTCAAGCGAGGAAGATGTCGCGTGAGACTGCAAAAACCTCTCTGAGCCAGTAGCTTGGCATGGTCATCAGGACTGTTGAGGGGTCGGGAGAGATGCCGACAGCATCATAGCCTGCGAGCTTAGCCTGACGGATGCTTCTGTACAGGTGATAACCCTCGGTTATTATGACAACATTGTCTGAAAGTCCCTCGGATCTTATGATCTCAGAGGAATATTTTATATTCTCTGTTGTGTTTTTTGCCCTGTCCTCTATGTATATTATATCGCTGCTTATACCTTTTGTAACAAGATATCTGTGCATGGAGATCGCTTCGGGCTCACTTTCATCGCCGCCCTGTCCACCTGTGACTATGCATACAGCGTGAGGGTGAGAATCAAGATATTCCGCTGCTTTGTCAAGCCTGAGTTTCAGCATCTGCGACGGTTCGCCGTTTGTTGCCTTGCAACCGAGAACGATAACAGTCTGTGGTGTGGGAGCTCCTGTTGAGGATACAGCGACCATTCCTTCTTCGCTGTTCCTTATTTCGGACGCCATGAACGTCGCGATAATGCCGCAGTACAATGCAAATGCCGTCAGACAGATACCCACTGCTTTCGCTGCAATGCGGAGCGGTTTTTTCTTTCTTATGAACGGATAAAATATTACCAACAGTATTACCGCAATACAGAAAATACTTCCTGTAACACTTCCGGCATTTGCCTGACCGAGACTTATTGTGAACAAAAACGTGATAAGCAGGAGCACGCACACGACCGCTGCAATGATCCTCAGCACTGCAAAAACAATACCCGCGGGTGTGGCTTTGGGTCTGTCCATTACTTTCCGCAGAGCTTTCTGAATCTTGCCATTGCTTCTTTGGTATTTTCAAGCGTGTTGAATGCCGTAAGTCTGAACCAGCCGTCGCCGTTCTTACCGAAGCCTTCGCCGGGTGTTCCGACAACTTCTGCTTCATTGAGGAGCTTGTCAAAGAAATCCCAGCTTCCCATTCCGAACGGGCAGCGGAACCAAATATACGGAGAATTTTTACCGCCTGTATATTTTATGCCGAGTTCGTCAAAAGTGTCAGCCATGACTTTTGCGTTTTCCATATATTTTGCTATAACATCATGAGTCTGCTTCTGACCTTCTTCTGTGAATACCGCCTCTGCGGCACGCTGTACGGGGTATGCAACACCGTTGAACTTGCTGCCTTCGCGCCTGATCCATATATCGCGGAAGCTGTGCTTTGAGCCGTCGTCAGCAGTGAGCATGAGTTCCTTCGGTATAACAGTGTAACCGCAGCGGACACCGGTGAATCCGGCAGTCTTAGAAAGAGAGCAGATCTCAATTGCGCATTTGCGTGAACCTTCGATGCAGAAGATAGAGTGAGGAATATCAGGATCGCTGATAAATGCCTCATAAGCCGAATCATAGATGATGACTGCATCGTTTGCTAAAGCGTAATCTACCCATTCTTTCAGCTGTGCGGCTGTGTAAGCAGAGCCGGTTGGATTGTTCGGCGAGCAGAGATAGATTATATCGGCGTGAACATTTTTGTCGGGCATTGCGGCAAATCCGTTGCTCTCATCTGAGTTTGCGAATATTACTTTTCTGCCGCCCATAACGTTAGCATCAACATAAACAGGGTATGCCGGATCGGTGATAAGCACAATGTTGTCACTTCCGAGAATGTCTCCGATATTTCCGCAGTCCGACTTTGCGCCGTCGCTTATGAGGACTTCTTCGGAAGAAACGTCTGCACCGTTTTTCTTATAGTATGCAGAGATCGCATCGCGGAGGAAGTCATATCCGAGCCCGCTGTCCTCATAGCCTCTGAATGTCTCCTTAACTCCCATTTCTTCAGACGCTTTCTTCATTGCGTCAACAACAGCGGGGACCAGCGGCAGTGTGACATCTCCGATGCCCATTCTTATTATCTTGTTATCGGGGTGAGCGGCTGTGTAATCGCGCACACGCTTTCCTATCTCGATAAACAGGTAGCTTTTCTTCAGATTGAGAAAGTTTGAATTCATTTTTGCCATGGTTTTGTGTCCTTTCTTGCAAGAATTTCATAATTAATATTATAACATATATCTTACGATTTGCAAATACTTTTTTTAAAAAATTCATAAAGGCTATACCGCACAAAGAGCGTGCGGTGATTGCGCCGTCAGAGATTTCGTCAGATTGTACAGAAATGACGCAGGCTTGCTGGCGCAAGTCAAGGAATTTCTGTGCAAGATGACGG
>CAMOKN010000268.1 GCA_946617595.1 uncultured Clostridia bacterium | reverse complement strand
TCTCGCAAGCTCGACACCTCCCCGCTGCCGGGGAGACCACGCAAGGTGAGGAGACTTGACGAAATATTCGACGCGGATGACTCGTTTTCTCTCAAATGGGTTTTTAGAGGTTCCCTAAAGCTTATGTCACAGAATTTGCGGCGGACGCGCCGCTCCGAAATGCGCAGCGACACACTTCTATGGACGGGTGTGCCGCCTCGGTTAGGTAGTGTGTACTCATATAAATCGGGATTTATCTTGTTAAAACTCAGTTTTCAAAAAAATCCGCAGACCCACGATCTGCGGATTTTCTATCAATACTTGTTATCGGGAATATCCACAAACTCCGCATTTGCGTAGCTCTTTTCAGATCTTCTCGAAAAACCGGTGCTTCCGGCTGATGATGCAGCAGGTTTAGCCGCAGGAGTCGGTCTGGGTGCCGGTTTTGCAGCCGGAGCAGCAGCCGCCGGTTTAGCAGCAGGCTTTGGTGCAGGAGTGTATGTGCTCTTTGCAGGTGCAGGCTTTGGTGCAGGAGTGTATGTGCTCTTTGCAGGTGCAGGCTTTGGTGCAGGCTTCTGCACCGGAGCGCTCTTCTTTTCCGCCGGTCTTTCAGCAGGTTTCTCCGCCGGCTTGGGCGCAGGTTTGTAGCTGCTCTTTGTAACAGGAGCCGGAGCGGGTTTCTCGCTGTATGAAGACGATGCCGGAGCACTCTTCTTAACATCATTCTTAGCAGACTTTGTTCTGCTATTTGTTGTCTTATTCGGATCGTCAAGCCTGAAATCGCCGAATCTGAATCTTCCGACGATCTCACGCAGATCGCTCGAACGTCCGGTCAGCTCGGCAGCCGATGCGGCACATTCGTCAGCCGTAGCGGACGTACTCTGGATAACACCGCTTATCTGCTCGACTCCTATATTGATCTGAGTGATCGCTTCCGACTGCTGTTCACAGTCAACAGAAATTGTGTTCAGTCCCTTTCCGATCTCTTCCGCTTTCTCTGCTATGACAGTAAACGCCTTTGCTGTTTCATGAGTCTTTTCAACGCCTTCTTTAACGCTCTGGACACAGCTCTGGATAACGGTCCCGGTCTGGTGAGCGGCTTCCTGTGACTTGGTGGCAAGGTTCTTGACCTCAGATGCAACAACCGCAAATCCCTTGCCTGCCTCGCCTGCTCTTGCAGCCTCAACGGAGGAGTTGAGCGCAAGTATGTTGGTCTGGAAAGCTATATCTTCGATTACTTTTATAAACTTTGCTATCTCGTTTGTGGAAGCATTGATGTCGTCCATCGCCTTGAGCAATTCGTTCATCTTCTCGGTGCCGTCCTGAACAGCCATGCTTGCTTCCTCAGCATTCTTCTGTGCCTCACGCGCATTTTCAGCATTCTTGATAACTGCGCTTCTGATCTCATTTACGGTTGTCGAAAGCTCATCAACGGTCGTTGCCTGTGCATTCACGCCCTGCGAAAGCGACTGAGAAGCTGTGGAAACTCTCGCTCCGTCCGCATTGACTTTTTCGGCGCCGCTGGAGATATCGCTGAATGCCTTTGCCATATTGAAATAGAGTATCTTCAGCCCCTTTGTGAGCGCAACATTATCAGGAAGCTTCGATATATCTCTCGTGAAATCGCCGTTTGAGATATCCGCGATTATCTCTGTCACGAATTTATTCGACTGAGCCGTAGCATTCAGCCCTGCCGCAACGTTGTCAAGATCAAGTCCGGTATCTGTGGGAACATTCACATCGTAGCTGCCGCTGTTTATCTTATCTGCGCCCTCAGCGATCTTCTCCATGGGTATAAATATCTTTGTTTTGTATGTATTCAATGACGCCAGACAGAATCCAACGCCGAAAATGATACCCACTATGCTGCAGATCAGACCGATCGTGCTGCCAGACATGATGCAGCAAACCAGAAGAGCGATGAACAAAGCGGTACAGCCTCCTCCGAGAATCAGGCTGTTCCTCTGTATCAATCCTCTTATAGTACCTTTCATACCGAAAACCTCCGTATTTTATGACATTTCTGTCATTATCTCACATTATTAGTAATATCATATCACAATTTTTGTTATTTGTCCATAGTTTTCAGCAATTTTTTTCAGATTTCCGGCTTTATGAGCAATATTAACAGATTCAGAGCATTTTTGTAAAGCTGTGATCTACGCTTCATAGTGTCAGCAAATAGATCAGCGCGTCCTCATCACCGTAATACCTTTTACGCACAGAGATCCTTTCAAATCCGCTCTGTTCATACAGCTTGATTGCAGGAACATTGCTTGATCTTACTTCGAGAAATATCTTTTCCACGCCTTTCTCACGGCATTTCACGATAAATCTCTCCATAAGCCGGACACCGGCGTGCAGCCTTCTTTTCTCCGGAAGCACCGCTATACGGTAAAGTTCAGCTTCATCAAACGAGCATCGTCCGAGGACATACCCTATCCCGCCGCTTTCGTCATGTTCAACGCAGCAGATTCCGTTTTCGTCCCCGGTCACGGCTGCTATATCCCCGATGCTCCAGCCGCGCTCAAAGCACACGCTCTCCGCATAAGCTATAAATTCGTTGTCGCTCATGTCAGTGCGCCTCATACCATGTTCTGCCGATCTTTGCATCAACGGTCAGCGGGACTCTCAGCTTTGCGGCATTTTCCATTTCCCCGGCAATTATCTCTGCGACACGCTCCGCCTGATCGGCTCTTGCCTCGGCGATAAGTTCATCATGCACCTGAAGTATCAGCTTTGCATCGAGATTTTCCGATTCAAGTCTCCTGTACACTCTTATCATAGCGATCTTTATGATGTCGGCTGCTGTTCCCTGCACCGGAGTGTTCATTGCCATACGCTTTCCGAGCGCCTGAACATTCTTGTTCGATGCCGACAGCTCCGGGATATATCTGCGCCTTCCGTACATGGTGCATACATAGCCGTTCTTCTTCGCTTCCGACACCGTGGAATCCATATACCTTGCAACTCCGCTGTACTTCGATAGATATGATCTTATATAATTGTCAGCCTGTGCGACCGAAACATTTATATCCTTCGACAGCGAAAACGCGCCGATACCGTAAACTATGCCGAAATTAACTGCTTTTGCACTGCGCCTCATCTCGGGAGTTACCCATTCGAGCGGCTGATCGAACACCTGCGACGCCGTGACCGCGTGGATATCCTCACCGTTCCTGAACGCACCGATCATAGTCTCATCGTCTGACAGATGCGCAAGGATCCTGAGTTCGATCTGTGAATAGTCTGCATCGACCAGCACATACCCCTTTTTTGCGGTGAAGAAACGCCTGAACTCACGTCCCAGCTCGGTGCGGACAGGGATATTCTGGATATTCGGTTCTGCGGAGGAGATCCTGCCTGTTCTCGTCTCTGTCTGCTTGAAGGTGGTGTGGATACGACCGTCACCGGCAATCTCCTTCAAAAGCCCCTGAGCGTATGTCGAATCCAGCTTTGTGACTGCGCGGTACCGCAGGATCAGATCTATTATCGGATCCTTGTCGGCGAGGGATTCAAGCACCTCGGCATTTGTGGAATATCCGGTCTTTGTCTTTTTTCCGTGAGGGAGTCCGAGCTTATCGAAAAGTATAGAGCCGAGCTGCTTCGGAGATGATATATTGAAGCTTTCGCCTGCACAGACATAGATCTGCTGTTCGAGGCTGTCAGCTTCTTCGGAGAGCCGTCTTCCGAACCCGGCAAGCGCTTCCCTGTCAATGGCGATGCCCTCTTTTTCCATTGATACAAGTACATACGCCAGCGGTATCTCGATATCGTTGAGGACGCCGTTCATTTCCTGAGCCGAGAGTCTTGATGAAAGTGCGCAGTTGAGCCGATAGACAGTTTCAGCGTCCCCGTTTCCGAGCGGAACGTCGTATTCGGCGCACAGACGTCCGAGCGAGTATTCCGACGCACTGACATTCAGCAGATAGGCTGCGAGGGTCGAGTCAAATACAACATTGTTTATCGGGCAGTCAAGCACTGTGAGCATTGATTTGAGATCGAATGTACGCTTCGGCTTTTCATCGGCAAGTTCCGTTATATCCGCTTCACAGGACTGCCCGTTGAGGCATCTGTAAAGCCGGTTATCGCCGGACAGAAAATAATCGGGTATATTCGCGTCAAGCACCGGAGACTCAGCAGCTTCGTTATCCGCGGCTGAACTGTCCTGCGAGTGCGCGGCAGCGGTATCTATTGCCTCCGCCGGAACTTTCAGCTTTTTCAGGAGCGTGAACATTTCAAGCTCTGTAAGCAGAGACGCAAGCTTCACATCATCGCGCTTTCCGAATCTGTAGATTTCCGGCGAACTGTCTATGGGTGCATTCTTCACGATCTCGCCGAGCATTCTGCTGAGCTTTGCGCTGTCCGCTCCCTTTTCAAGCTTCTCCTTTACTGACTTTGACGCATCTACCGAATCAAGATCGCTGTAGATGTTCGCGATCGTGTGATATTTCTGTATCAGCGATAGCGCAGTCTTTTCCCCGATACCCGCAACTCCGGGGATATTGTCGCTTGCGTCACCCATGAGCGCCTTCACTTCGAGCATTTCGGCAGGCTTTACTCCATAGACCTCGAATATCTTCTCCGGAGTATAGAGAATGTCCTCCTTTGTGGAGGCAAGATTTACAAAGACCTTATCGGTTATCAGCTGGAATGAATCACGGTCGCCTGTCGCTATGATGCACTCGCTGCCGCTGACATCGCATGAATGGGCAAGCGTTCCGAGTATATCATCGGCTTCATAGCCTTCACATTCTATGACCGCAACTCCGAGCGCACGCAGAAGCTCTTTCACATACGGGAGCTGCATCGCAAGCTCGTCGGGCATTCCCTTGCGTCCCGCCTTATAGCCGTCATAGGCTTTATGCCGGAAAGTAGGAGCTTTCAGATCGAATGCCGCAGCCGCGCCGTCCGGAGAATACGCCGCTATGAGCTTCAGATAGATGTTCATGAATCCGGTGACTGCGTTTGTGAACACGCCCTTTTTATTTGACAGCAGCCTTATCCCGTAGTAAGCACGGTTTATGATGCTGTTTCCGTCTATAGCAAGAAGTTTCATCACAATATCTCCCTTCAAATCATACAGCACAGCGAAAAAATGCCATTACGTTTACCTGAATAATATTTTACCATATATTCTGAAAATTTTCAACACTTATAATATTTTTAACGTAAATTAATGTTTTTTTTATAAACCGATTGATTTTTTTATGAAAATGTGATATTATAAAGTGTATGAGTTTTGGACTTCAGTACAGAATGGGAGATAAGGTATGGCTAAAAGATGCACAAAATGCGGAAACTTTCTTATGGACGACGAACGGTTCTGCTCACGCTGCGGAGAGAACGTAAATGATACTCCTGAAACGCAGAACAATAACGGCACCTATGTCAGTCTCGATAAGAACACCGGCAATTATAATACTCAGCAGGAAAATATCCACCCGTCTGCGCTTCCGCCTGCAGGCGCATCATATCAGACCGCCGCTGCTGACAGTGAGATGAGTTTCGGAAAATGGTTCGTTACCGTGCTCGTGACTCAGCTTTTCGGCATCGTGAGCATCGTTTTTCTCTTTGTATGGGGATTCAAGGCAGGTCCCGAAAGCAGAAGAAGATACTGCAAGGCTATGCTCATCGTTACCGGTATCAGAATGGTCATTGCTATGGTATTCAGTGTTCTTTATATCAGCCTGTTCGGATATATCATAAGTCAGATTGCAAGAGAAAATCCGAACTTCAACCCGAATGATATCCAGCAGTGGTTCACCTCTGTTATCGCTGTTTTATAATATGAAAAATATCAGAAAACTTACTGTTGTCACCGGTCATTACGGCTCCGGCAAAACGAATTTCTCCGTAAACCTTGCGCTGGATATCGCCGCTTCCGGAAACAGATGCACCATAATAGACCTCGATATCGTAAACCCTTATTTCCGCACCGCGGATTTCGGAGAACTCTTCAAAGAACACGATATAGAGCTGCTGAACCCCGTTTACGCAAATACAAACCTCGATATCCCATCGCTCAATATCCCTCTGCAAAGCATACTTCAGAGCGGCAGCTATGTGGTGATCGACGTAGGCGGAGATGACGAGGGCGCAAAGGCACTCGGACGGTTTGCACCCACGATCCGTGAATTTGATGATACCGAGATACTCTATGTCATAAACAAGTACCGCTATCTGACTAAGGATCCGGAGGACACGGCTGTCCTGATGCGCGAAATACAGTATTCCGCAGGACTTCTGTGCACCGGTATCGTAAATAATTCAAGCCTCGGCACCGAAACGGTCACACAGACTGTGAGAGATTCGCTCGGATATGCCGATGAGGTGTCCGTAAAGGCGGGGCTTCCGATACGCGCTACCTGCGCTGTGGCGGACGCGATGCCGGACGAGGCTCCTGAACCGTACATCATTCACAGGTATGTACGTACTCTATGGGATAACCAATAATTTTAGCATAATTTTCAAAAGAAAGGAATGGTCTTATGTCAAAAATGACAGTTGAATTCGACCGCTGCAAGGGCTGCGGACTCTGTGTTACCGCCTGTCCCAAGAAGATAGTCGAGATCCAACAGGACAAGCTCAACAAGAAGGGCTACTACACCGCACACTGCATAGATGACGATGCCTGCATCGCCTGCGCTATGTGCGCTATGATGTGCCCCGACTGCGCTATCACGGTAACAGGAGGTAAGAAAAATGGCTGAGAAAAGCTTGATGAAGGGAAATGAAGCTCTTGCTGAGGCAGCTCTCAGAGCCGGCTGCAAATGCTTCTTCGGTTATCCGATCACCCCACAGACAGAAATTGCCGCTTATCTCTCAAAGCGTATGCCCAAGGTCGGAGGCGTGTTCTTACAGGCTGAGAGCGAGGTAGCCGCAATAAACATGGTTTACGGCTGCGCCGGCTCAGGCATCAGATGCATGACATCTTCTTCGTCCCCCGGAATCTCCCTTAAATCGGAGGGCATCTCCTATATCGCCGGAGCAGATCTTCCGTGCGTTATCATCGACGTAATGAGAGGCGGTCCCGGACTCGGAGGTATCCAGCCCTCGCAGGCAGACTACTATCAGATCACAAAGGGCGTGGGACACGGAGATTATAACATCATCGTTCTCGCTCCTTCGACTGTTCAGGAAATGGCTGATTCAGTAACCAAGGCGTTTGATCTTGCGGATAAGTACAGAATGCCCGCAGTTGTTCTTGCGGACGGACTGCTCGGTCAGATGATGGAACCCGTTGCGTTCGACGACGCGGAGATCGTTATGTCCGACGCATCGAAGAAGCCGTGGGCTGCAAACGGTCACGGAAACAAGCGTGAACACAACATAATAAACTCCCTCTACTTACAGGCTCCCGAACTTGAAAAAACTATCAAGGTCCGTTATGAGAGATACGCTGAGATAGAGAAGAACGAGACTATGGCTGTTGCGGATTACTGCGATGACGCGGAGATAGTTGTTGTTGCATACGGTTCTACCGCAAGACTCGCAAAGTCGGCTGTTGACGAGGCAAGAAAACTCGGTATCAAGGCCGGCGCATTCAGACCCGTAACTCTCTATCCGTTCCCGAAAAACGAACTGAACGAAGCAGTGAAGAATGCAAAAAAAGTGCTTGTTGTCGAAATGTCCATGGGACAGATGGTAGATGACGTAAAGCTTGCCATAAACTGCTCCAGACCTGTGGAATTCTACGGAAGAACAGGCGGCGTTATCCCCGCTCCGGCTGAGATACTAGCTAAAATTAAAGAAATGGGAGGCGAAAAGTAATGCCAGATTTCAAAAGACCTCATGCACTTACCGACGTGTATCTGCATTACTGTCCCGGCTGCACCCACGGTATCGTTCACCGTCTTGTTGCCGAGGTAATAGACGAAATGGAGATCGAGGGAGATACTATAGGTGTATGTCCCGTAGGCTGCTCCGTTATGGCTTATGATTATTTCAACTGCGATATGATGGAAGCTTCACACGGAAGAGCTCCGGCTGTCGCTACGGGAATCAAGCGTGCAAATCCCGACAAGTTCGTATTCACCTATCAGGGTGACGGCGACCTTGCAGCTATCGGTACCGCCGAGACTGTTCATGCGGCTACAAGAGGCGAGAACATCACGGTAATATTCATCAACAACACTACTTATGGCATTACAGGCGGTCAGATGGCTCCTACTACCCTGCCCGGTCAGGTCACACAGACGACTCCTTACGGAAGAAATACCGATATTGAGGGATTTCCGGTAAAGATGTGCGAAATGCTCTCACAGCTTGACGGCGTTGCACTCGCAGAGAGAGTAACGGTAGTAGATCCGGCTAATATCCGCAAGGCAAAGGCTGCTATCCGCAAGGGATTTGAATACCAGAAGAACAAACAGGGCTTCTCGATAATCGAAGTTCTCTCGACCTGCCCCACTAACTGGGGTATGACTCCGGTGCAGGCGATAGAAAGACTGAAAAACGATATGATACCGTATTATCCGCTTGGAGTGTATAAAGACGGTGCCGTAAGAAACAAGGAGGTCGCTGCAAAATGACAAATGAATTTCTGCTTGCAGGCTTCGGAGGACAGGGTATCCTCTTTGCGGGAAAGCTCCTCGCTTATGTCGGACTTTACGCAGGTAAGGAAGTTTCATGGCTCCCGTCATACGGTCCCGAAATGAGAGGCGGTACCTGCAACTGCTCGGTAACGGTAAGTGATCTGCCTATCGGTTCTCCGCTCATTCTCAATCCCACACAGCTTCTTGTAATGAACACTCCGAGCTTCGATAAGTTCATAGACGCGGTAAAACCCGACGGTATGGCTTTCATCGACAGCACACTCGTTGAGGGAACTACCGACCGGAAGGATATAAAGTGCTTCTATGTTCCCGCTACCGGTATGGCTAACGAAAACGGTCTGAAGGGAATGGCAAACATTATCCTCGCCGGAAAGCTCCTCAAGGAGATAGGTCTTACCGATGAAGCTGTCATCGA
>CAMOKN010000267.1 GCA_946617595.1 uncultured Clostridia bacterium | reverse complement strand
CGCTGCACGAAGCAGCGCAGGAAGTTTCCAAAAGCTTGCACGATGCAAGCTGCTAAGAAACTTCCGCAGGGAACAGGGGGTTCCCTTCCTCTTCCTTCCCCAGTCTCAAGCGAAGCGATCAAATCTGTATCATCTCGAGCGAAGCGACTTTCTGCCGGTGATCTTATTTATCAGTGCGAGTATGGTGCCGGTGAGCAAAGCTGAAAGGAGAGTGCCTATCCCGACGCTGCCGGGATTTCCGTTTACGACAAGGCAGATAGCGGCAGATACCGCGACTATGGCGATATCAAAACCTACCTTCACTCGCGGAAATTTCCAGTGGAACGCCTCAGATATCGCACTTACTATACCTTCGCCGGCGAGAGGGATTATGTTTGCGGGAAGATAAAAATGAATGCCGATCGCAACAAGGATTATGCTTATAAGCTGAAATGCGAGCTGCACCGGAAAAAATTCTGTTTTCGGGATAAGTCCCACAAGACTGTTGCAAAGTGTGGTGAACCAGCCGAATATGATTCCCGCAGGTATCTGCAAAAGCATCACCGGTCTGAACTTCTTCCTCAGCAGTATGAACTGCATAAGAACGAAAAACGCGTGCATTATCATAGTGCCGAGCCCCATTTCAAGCCCGATGCACAGCGTCGCAGCATAGGGCAGCGAACTCAGCGGTGATACACCGAGATCTGACAGCACAGAAAACGCAATTCCGGCTGTCATTATGAAAAGCCCGATAAAATACATCACCAGTCGTTTCGGAAGATCCTTCGGCAGTCTGGTCTTTTTTGTTCTGTCTCCGGAACTCATTTTATCACCCGCAGATCTCAGCTATTGCTTCCGCATAGATCACAGCGTCCTTCAGAAGCTCTTCGACCGTTATGAATTCATTTGCCCCGTGCATGTGATAGTCAGTATCTCCGCGCTCTGCTCCGAACGCAACGCCGCCCTTGATGTTGTGGACGTATGTTCCGCCGCCTATGGCGATGCACTTTCCTTTTTCTCCCTCGCATCGTTCATATACGCTGAGAAGCTTCCGGATAAAATCGCTGTGTTCATCTGTGATATGCGGTTCGTCCCCAAGAAAGCTGTCAAATGTGCAGCCGGCTTTTTCAAGTGCCGCTCTTTCTGCATCTTCCACCTTTTTCAGCGTCGTGCAGGTAGGAAATCTCACATCTATGCAGCCCTCACAGCTCCCGTTCTCCATGTTGAATATGCTGAAAACAAGCGTGAGCGCTCCCGAACGTTCGTCTGTGCATTTCAGTCCCATGTGCTCTCCGTCATTCTCATCAAACGGCATGATCTCTGAAAGTCCGCTGATAATATCCTTCTGCGCACCGTCTTCAAGCGGAAGTGCCGCCAGCAGCTTTATAAGCGCAGTAACAGCGTTGTGACCGCTTTCGGGCGTAGAAGCGTGCGCAGAATGCCCGGTGCATTTTATCAGATAATTACCGTTCTGATCTTCAAATGTGAACGTAACATTTTCCGCGGTACCGGACACGGCATCGGCTATCTGCTCAGCCGAAATACCGCTGATGATGCACTCCGCACTGTCGGGTACAGCGTTCGGGATATTTCCGCCGTGAAAATAAATTATGCTGCCGCCGTCGTATTTTCCGGAAAAGCGCGAACGCATCATTCCTTTCTCGATATTGATGATCGGGAAAGAAGCGTCCGGTGTGAATACATTCTCCGGAAGCCTGTCCTTTGCGAGATAAATGTCAAGATCTCCCGAGCCGTTCTCCTCATCTGTCCCGAAAATAAGGCGCACACCCTTTTTCAGCGGAATACCGAGATCTTTTATGCATTTCATTGCAAGAAATGATGCCGCAAGCGGTCCCTTGTCGTCGATAACTCCTCTGCCGTAAAGTATGCCGTCTTTTTCGACCATAGTGAACGGGTCGGTGTTCCACCCCTTCTGACCGGCGGCAGGAACTACATCAAGGTGGCACAGTATTCCGAGAGCAGGGAAGGAGTCGTCGGGGCAGAGATCGGCAGTTCCGACAACATCATAGCACAGCTCTGTCCTGAAACCTTCTTCCTTGCAGAACATTATCATTCTGTCAAGTGCAGCCCGGGGCATTTTCCCGAACGGCGCTCCCGGCTCAGCTTCTCCCTTTACGCTTGGTATCGAGACAAGCTCCGACAGTACCGACAGGAGCTTGTCCTTGTTTGAACTGATATAATTTCTGATCTTATCATGCATTTTATTGTTCCTCCGATCGTTTTTTTATAGGTTCCCTATAGGCTGCAAACCATTATATATTCCTCGTCGTTCTCACCGACGATCTCAAATCCGACTTTCTTGTACATTCTTACTGCATAATTTGCTTTCTGAACGGCAAGAGATGCTTTTTTGTAACCGCTTTTTCTGAGCAATCCCAGC
The DNA here is from genome assembly GCA_946617595.1 of uncultured Clostridia bacterium. Lineage (GTDB taxonomy): Bacteria > Bacillota > Clostridia > Oscillospirales > Ruminococcaceae > Ruminiclostridium_E. The sequence continues at coordinate 7,723 of CAMOKN010000267.1, read as the reverse complement.
ATTTCACGCATAAGCTCCGTGCCTGTACCCATGTTACGGTATTCTTTATAGAGCGATATCGCGAATGACGGAGTATCGTCATCTATATGACCGTAATCATTCATTATCCTTACCCATACCGCACCGACTATCTTATCTCCGCAGACTGCCGCAAGACATCTGTCGTCCTGAAGTTTCCCGAAATCGCGGATATAGACCTGTAATGCTTCTTCTTTTATGATATCTTTCGGGGGCGGCTGAACGCCCTCCGGAATGAATATCGCTTCATACAGGAAATCTTCCAGCAGCGGATATTCTTCGGGCATCATTTCTCTGATCGTTATTTCTGATCTATTCATTCGCATTATCCTCATAGTTCTCGTTAAGCAGCGCTTTTATGCAGGAAAAGCGGTTTGTCTTCTTGTTGTTTTCTACCATTCTTGTCACAGCTTCACGGCTCCCGACGATAATAAGTATCTCCTTTGCGCGCGTGACTCCGGTATATAGCAGATTGCGGTAGAGCAGGTTGTTTGAATACAGCGTCAGAGGCATTATGACCGCCTTGTACTCGCTGCCCTGACTTTTGTGTATCGTTACGGCGTATGCATGATCGAGCTTGCTGAACATCTCGCTTGTATAGACTGATCTTCTGCCGTCGAAATCAATATGCAGAAGTGAATTGCTGACATCGACCTCAAAGATGATCCCGATATCGCCGTTGAAGATACCGGTGCCGCTTTCTCCGCCCTTTTTCCATACAACATCATAATCGTTCTTTATCTGCATTACCTTATCGCCCACGCGGAATACCGAATCGAAGAACCGTATCTCCTTCTTCATGTGTGACGGCGGATTCAGCGCAAGCTGCAAAGAGCGGTTAAGCTCCTTTGTTCCGGCAGTTCCCATTTTTGTGGGGGAGAGTACCTGTATATCGTCTATGGGAGAATAATCATAGGTTTTCGGAAGTCTTGTCCTTGCGAGATCAATGACCAGCTTTGCGGTCTCCTCATCACTCGCGGTATTCATAAAGAAGAAATCCTTTTTGCGCTCATCGAGTTCCGGCATCTCGCCGTGTACTATTTTGTGAGCATTTGTGATGATAAGGCTCTGTGCCGCCTGACGGAAGATCTCTTTCAGTTCGACGGTCGGGATAAGCTTTGTGGCGATCAGATCGCGCAGGACATTTCCGGCACCGACGCTCGGGAGCTGGTTTGAATCTCCCACCATGATGAGTTTGCTTTCGAGCTTTATTGCTCTTAGCAGCGCTTCAAACAGCAGCGCATCTACCATTGACATCTCATCAATTATGATAATATCGGCGTTCAGCGGATTTTTCTCGTTGTGCTTGAATTTCGGCTTTCCGCTTTTTGAAGAAAAATCCACTTCGAGCAGTCTGTGTATCGTCTTAGCCGGTCTTCCGGTAAGTTCGGACATACGCTTTGCTGCACGTCCGGTAGGAGCCGCAAGCAGAAGCTTTTTTTTCTTCATCTCGCAGATCTTTATGACTGCGTTCAGGGTAGTTGTCTTACCGGTTCCGGGACCGCCTGTGAGAATGAAGATGTTGTTTCCGAGTGCGGCATTTATTGCGGCTTTCTGGAGATCTTCATAATGAATGTTCTCTTCCCACTCTATACCGGCGATGTCATCGGAGTAGTCCTTATCAAGCGGAGCCGAGAGTTTGAGCATAGTCGAGATCTTCTTTGCGATATATGTTTCTGCGTTATAGTATTCCGCAAGAAAAATGTACTGCCTGTGTATCGTCTCTATCTCGCTGAATATCCCTTCACCGATGCCCTCAAAAAGAGCCTTGTCGAAATCATCTTCATCAATGCGTATGAGTGAGCAGACGACCTCACAGAGCTGAGTCCTCGGAACACAGGTATGACCGGCAAAGCTGTTTTCGCGCAGAACATAAGTTATGCCGGCTTTTATGCGGTTTGAACTGAACATTGAGAGTCCGAGATCGGCTGCCATTCTGTCGGCTACCGAGAAATCGACCGAAAAGTCCCCCTCGCAGAGCAGATACGGATTTTCTTTGACATTACGGACGCTTTCTCCCTCATAGACTTTCCAGACGAGCGAAGCGGTGAGCGGACTTATCTCATATTTCTGAAGGAACTCGATTATTGTCCTGATACCTGCGATCTTTCTGAATTCAGTTCCGATGTAAAGCGCTTTGTCAACGCTGATGCCTTTCAGCGCGGTAAGCCGCTTCGGATCGTTCTCTATGATATCGAGGGATTCTTCTCCGAATGATGCTACTATCTTTTTTGCCATTGCGGGACCGATGCCCTTGATTATGCCGCTGCCGAGGTATCTTCGTATCTCTTCGGCTGTAGTCGGGAGTTTTCTCTCGCAGGTGACAGCCTTGAACTGCTTTCCGTACTTGGCGCTTGCTCCGTATGTTCCCCTGAGAATGAGGGATTCGCCTTCGACGATATCGCCGAGGGTGCCGACAACAGTTTCGGGCGAACCGTCAATATCCATCATAAGGACTATGTACCCGTTATCGGGATTTTTATAGATTATTTCTTCCGCCGTTCCGCTTATTGTGAGCAGTTCTTCCGTTGTTCCGGGCATTTTTCGTTCTTCCTCTTTTTATCAGTTCGGTAAATCTTTCATACAGTATATGCAGTATCACATAAGCGCCGAAAACACCGCAGAACACAGTAAGAAAGAAGAATACAGTCTCCATAGCGCACCTCCGTCCGACAGTTCAGGTAATTCAGTATATGCGCGGTCGGAATATGGAGCCACAACATTATTATACCCCTAAATCCCGTAGTTGTCAACTGCGGTACGGCGGACAGGGTGAAATATCAGAAAAGAAAATTTCGGAATATTTGATAAATTGCTTGATTTATTCTGAAAAATGTTATATAATAAAGTGATATGTGCAGGTAATGCCGTACAATGTGAAGTTAAAAACAATTAATTGCAGGATCATATTCTTACGGAGGTACTTATTATGAAATTATTCAGACGCGCCGCATCAGCTGCCGCTGCCGCAATAATGATGCTTACATCACTTTCTTTCGGTGCGTCCGCACAAAGCTCGACAGAAAAGCTTTCAGAAAGAATGCTCGAAGGTTCGCTCACATTTGAGGATTATATCGATGTTTCTGATATTGTGAAAGAAAATGGCTGGGATATCAATAAACTTGCCGACATGATGGCTTCTGCCTATCTTTATGAGCCTGAACTTTTCTTTCTGAACAATGAACTCAATGCTTATTATAACGGCAGCAGATATTATATACAGCCGAAATATACGATGTCAAAAAGCGAATATCAGGCTGCAAAGAAGAAATTCGATGAAGCTGCCGAAAAAGCTGTTTCCGGTATAACCGACGATATGACAGATGTCGAAAAGGCACTGTATGTGCATGACTATATTATACTGAACTGCGCTTATGACAACAACAAGAAGAATTATGATGCCTATGACTGCCTTGTTGACCGCACCTCCGTATGTCAGGGATATTCTCTCGCTTACTGCTATATACTCAGAAATTATCTGGATATAGACTGCTCGATAGTATATTCCGACAGCATGATGCACGCCTGGAATTATGTAAAGATCGGAAAAAACTGGTATCATGTCGATCTCACAAAGGACGATGCAAATTCGGTCTATAAGAATAATTCATACGATAATTACGGCTTTGTCATGCACGAGAATTTCCTTCTCAGCGATACGGGGATCAGAAATACCATTGAACCTCATTATGACTGGAAGATAATCAATGATCTTCCTGCCGCAACGGAGACTTCTTATGATAAAGCGTTCTGGAAAGGCTGCAACTCTCCGCTCGTTTTTGACGGAAGCACCGGTTATTATATTACATCTGAAAAAGCTGACAGCAAGATCAATGTTATTATAAACAGCTATAATTTCAAAACAGGAAGATCAAAGAAGATACTGAAGGTAGGCGCAAAGTGGTTCGTGCGCAGAAATTCAAGCGGCACCGAGACATACCCTTACGGACAGTACTTCTATTCCGCAGCATGGATGTCGCTCGCAAAACGCGGTAACAAGATATACTTCAATACAAACAAGTATGTGTATTCATACGACATTTCAACAAAAAAGGTAAAGAAGATCTATACGCTTGACAAGGGTGACGATCAGATCTTCGGAATGATGTTCGTAACCTCAGACCGCCTTCGCCTTGCATACAGGACAGATATGACGTATCCCGAGAAATATATTACTCTGAAATTCAACTGACAGGACGGGACCTGCTCATAACTGAACGATACGCAGATCGTATCGGAATGAAAGGAGTTGCACCCTGACGGGCGCAGATTGAGAAAATGGAAATGTTATCCGAGTTATCCGAAAAAAATTCATTGTTCGGAGATATACCGTGCGCGGCGGCAATATATGTGTATGACAAGGGTTATGCGCGTCTGACATGGGCAAATGAAAAATTCTTCTCTCTTTTCGGGTGCACAAAAAAGGATTATTTGAACATAGAGCCGAATGAGTTCGGTTTCAGAATGCTCGGTCTTGAATATTCTGCATCGGTCGTTGCGCAGATAGAGGCACTCAGCCGTAACTGCCGCAGTTTCGCGCTCGATGTTTCGACAAACAAGCTCGACGGCTCTCATATTTCGCTTTATGCGGAAGTATCTATAGATACGGTGCAGGCAGGAAACCGCTACAGCGTGCTGCTCCACGATGTCTCTTCCATGAACGGTGAGGCAAAGCACAATTCTGATATGATAGATATGATGTTCTCCATCATGGCTATCTCTGCCGATTACATATTCAGATATGATCTGGCAAGCGATAATATAGAGCTTTTCAGAAATGTAGGCGGTACATTCGTCAGTGCAATGTCGGTGTATGACTTTGAGAATGAATTTGCCGCAAAAAATATGATATACGAAGACGACGAAGAGACTTTCGGCGTTATCTGCAACAATCTCAAGACCGGTATCGACAGCGGAGTTTTCGAGCTTCGCATGAAATTCAGCAATGATTCTGATTTCAGGTGGTACAGGTTCACTATCAAGACCCGCCGCAGTCAGATCGACGGAGAATATACCGGTGCAGTCGGAAAGATAGAGGATATCAGTACCATAAAGATAGCAAATCAGCGCCTTATAGACAAGGCTGAACGTGATCCGCTCACAAAGCTGTACAATAAGACCGCAACAAAGACGCTTATACAGAGCTTTCTGCGTACCGACAGCCGCGATACTTACGATGCGTTCATCATAGTCGATGTCGATAATTTCAAGCAGGTGAACGATACTCTCGGTCATCTGTTCGGCGACAGTGTTCTTGTTGATATTGCTCAGGAAATGCAGGATCTTTTCCGTGCAAATGACGTTATCGGACGTATCGGCGGAGATGAGTTCATCGTATTCCTGCGCGGAATGAACCATAAATCACACATTGCCTCAAAAGCGAACGATATCTGCAAAATATTCAACCTTATCTATAACGACGATGAGGGAATGAAGATCTCCGGAAGCCTTGGTATCGCGCTGTTCCCTACAGACGGTGATACATTCGATGAGCTGTACAAAAAAGCCGATATCGCTCTTTATACCTCAAAGCGCACCGGAAAGAGCTGCTTCAACTTCTATACCGAAGGAGAACAGGCTCCGGCAGAAGAAAAGCCGGTATCGCGTGTAGAGCGCTATCAGAAGGGAATGGATTTTCTTACCGGAAGTTCGGGATTCGGCAGCGATATCCTTTCGGGTGCATTCGATATGGCAGAAGCCGGATTTGATATGAACGAGGCAGTGAACAAGGTTCTTGAAAAGACCGGAAAGCATTTTCATTTCAGCCGCATCACAGTTTCGGAGATCTATCACGAGATCGGGGTTTTCAAGGATACATATATCTGGCGCTCAAAGAGTTCGGATGCTGCACGTTCGGATATCATAAGGTTTTCAAGCAAGGAGCTTAATGAGTTCTGTTCATGCTTTGACAAGAACTATATCCTCACAGTCTCGACAGACGGAGATTCGCTGCTGAAAGAAAATGCTTATGTTACTTATCTTAAATCAAACAAGATAGGTTCTTCGACAGTATGCGGATTTTTCAGGGGCGGAAGACTTGCGGGAATGGTGAGCTTTCAGGATTCGGCAGGATCATACCGCTGTTCGATAGATGAGGTAAGAGTGCTGAAAGAGCTTACAAGAGTGGTATTCTCGTATCTGATAAAGCTGCGTGATTCAAGCGATGCGAGGGAGCCTGCCGAATATTCGGCAAACTATGATGCCCTGACCGGACTGATGAACTACAACAGCTTCAAGAAAAGCGTTATCAAATTTATGGAAACGGCATTCGAGAATGACAAGTTCATATTCCTCATGGCGGATTTCTCGAATTTCAGTTACATAAACAGCCGCTATGGCTACAATGAGGGAAACGAGCTGCTGAAAAGCTTTGCTTCAGCATTTTCATATTTTTCCGACAAGATAAGATATATCTGCCGTGCCGAGGCTGACAGGTTCTGTGCTATGGCGGAGTATGAGCCGAATATAGTTTCTACATTCGAGAACTTTACGCGGCGGTTCACACTGAACCGGAATCTTGCCGGCGGAAGCACAAGTTTCGGCATAAAGATGAGTGCCTATATTCCGGATATGACATCTGCATTTGATTTTGACTGGGCATTTGACAGTGTAAATCTTGCGCTCAAATTCTCAAAGACTCACAATATCGCAATATGCAGCGTGTTCAAGCCGGAAATGAGGGAAGAACTGAACCGCACGATAGAGATCGCGGCTGATGCAAAGAAAGCGCTGAAAAACAGCGAATTCAAGGTATATTTCCAGCCGAAGGTATCTGTGTCACAGAATAAGATAGTAGGCGCAGAAGCACTTGTGCGCTGGGTGAAGCCGGACGGAACGATAGTTACACCGGACAGCTTTGTTCCGTTCCTTGAAAAGAACGGTTATATAGTGCAGATAGATTTCTTCGTATATGAAGAAGTGTGCAAGTATATCCGTGCTAAGCTTGACGCGGGAGAAGAAGTACTGCCGATATCGGTGAATGTATCGAGGATACATATGCTGACAAATGATTTCAGCGATCAGATGCTTGAAATGGTGAAGAGATACCGCATAGATCCTTCGATGATCGAGCTGGAGCTTACAGAAAGCATATTCATTGCAAATGAGGACGCTGCGATAGAAGCGCTTATGGAGCTTCGTGATAAGGGCTTCAAGGTATCTATAGATGATTTTGGTTCGGGGTATTCGTCACTTTCGCTCCTGAAACGAATGCCGGTGGATATTCTGAAGATAGACAAGGGATTTTTCGACAGCGAAACAATAAACGGAAATGATGATATCGTACTTTCAAGTGTTATAGACATGGCGGACAAGATGCACATTGACATCATCTGCGAGGGGATCGAGACTGAGCAGCAGGTGGATTTCCTCAGAAAGAGCAAGTGCGATACAGCTCAGGGATTCTATTATGCAAAGCCCATACCCGTCGATGAATTTGAAAAGATCGTTTCTGACGGACTTCACGAATGAGCGGTCGCTGCGCTTGAGAGTCTTGAGAAGTCGCTTCGCTTGAGATGATACAGATTGGGGCGCCGCCCCAACCCCCGCTTCTTTTCGGACGCGAAAAGAAGCAAAAGCGACATGCTTCGCGCTATAGATAACAAGTATCTGCATTTATAACAAATTAAGGCACAGAGCAGTTGAAAAGCTCTGTGCTTTCTTTATGTGAAGAATCTTTTCAAGTTCCGCGGAGCGGGATTTGCTT
>CAMOKN010000266.1 GCA_946617595.1 uncultured Clostridia bacterium | reverse complement strand
TTTTTTTATTTCTGAAAATAATCAGACAGGCATAACCTTGTTCTGCTTATCTGCATGAACAGCATCAATACCATTCTGCTTGTCACGGCGCTTTTCAAAGAACTTCTCAGCCACCTGACCGAACATCGCATAGCTGAGAACATCTTCGTCCTGCTGCGTCCACTTTGCGCACTCAGCTTTGAGCTTTTCAAGCTCAGGTTCGATAAGATCGGCAGGACGGCAGTCGATCGGCTTTTCATCACCGAGTATCTTCTTTCTGAACTCAGGGTCTATCGGTGCCGGTGTCTTTCCGTACTCGCCCTTAACTACGCCCTTGAATTCCTTGGTAACTGTCTTGTAGCGCTCGCCCATTATCACGTTGAACACTGCCTGAGTACCTACTATCTGTGATGTGGGAGTTACCAGCGGAGGATATCCGGCATCTTTTCTTACTCTCGGAACTTCCTGAAGCACTTCATCAAACTTATCCGACTTGCCTGCCTGTTTGAGCTGTGAAAGCAGATTGGATAACATTCCGCCGGGAACCTGATATATAAGTGCGTTTGCATCAACAGCGAGCATCTTAGGATCGAGCAGACCGCTGTCGAGATACTTCTTGCGCAGATCCATAAAGAACGGACGCATAGAGGTGAGCTGCTTCAGATCAAGACCGGTATCGTAGGGAGTTCCCTGCAGCGCGGCTACCATTGACTCGGTAGGAGCGTGTGATGTACCGTTTGCAAGCGGAGACATTGCTGTATCTATCGCGTCAACACCTGCTTCGATACCTTTGAGAAGGCACATTGAAGCAAGTCCCGATGTGTAGTGCGTATGCAGCTGTATCGGTATCTTCACATTTGCTTTAAGAGCTTTCACAAGCTCTTCTGTGCGGTAAGGAGTAAGCAGAGCAGCCATATCCTTGATGCATATAGAATCAGCGCCGCACTCTTCTATCTGTTTTGCGTAGTTTACATAGTATTCTGTGGTGAAGATCTCACCGAGAGTGTATGAGATAGCGATCTGAGCGTGAGCACCTTCTTTTTTTGCGGCTTTTACTGCTGTCTGGAGATTCCTTACATCATTGAGCGCATCGAAGATACGGATTATGTCGATACCGTTTGCAACCGATTTCTGAACAAAGTATTCAAGAACATCGTCCGCATAGTGACGATACCCGAGCATATTCTGTCCTCTGAAAAGCATCTGGAGTTTTGTATTCGGCATTTCACGCCTTAAAGTACGCAGTCTTTCCCACGGATCTTCATTCAGGAATCTCAGACAAGCATCAAAAGTTGCTCCGCCCCAGCATTCTACCGAATAGAAACCGCACTTGTCCATTTCGGAAAGGATCGGAAGCATATCCTGAGTTGACATTCGCGTAGCAATGAGTGACTGATGAGCGTCACGAAGAACAGTTTCGGTTATCTTTACCTTTGCCATTTCACTGTTTCCTTTCCCGATCAGGCATTGATCGTTGCAATGACGGTTCCGGTATTTACGGAATCGCCCTTGGAAACGTTGATAGAAGCTATGGTACCGTCACATGGAGCAGGTATGGAATTTTCCATTTTCATTGCTTCAACTATTACGATATCATCACCGTTCTTTACCTTATCGCCGACCTTTGCCTTTACATCAACGACTGTTCCGGGCATAGGAGCTTCGACTTTTACTCCGCCCTGTGCACCGGAAGGAGCGGCTTTAGGTGCAGCTTTCGGTGCTTTCGGAGCAGCAGGAGCTGCTGCGGCGGCAGGAGTTTCTGCCGAAGCGTCAAGTTCCTCTACAGTTACATCATAAGCGCTGCCGTTTACTGTGATATTATATCTCTTCATTGTATTTCTTCCTTTCGTCTGATCAATATACAAAGTTTATATGCTTTCTCTGAGGTGAATGTACCCTCTTGCCTTCAAGCGTATCAAGGGCTGAAAGAACAGCCGTGCGTGTATCGGCAGGAGCTATTATCCTGTCAACGCTTCCCGATGCTGCAAGTGTGAAAACGCTTGCCTCGTTATCCTTGTATTCTTCAATGAGCTTTGCTTCATTTGTTCCGTCAAGCTCGTCACCTCTGAGGAATATCACCGCAGCCTTCGGGTCAGCGGCAGATATAACGCTGTTCTCATAAGCCAGAACAAAGTCATTCGCCGGAGCGACAGCGCAGTAAGCCGAGCCGTATGCCTTATCTGTTATCAGAGCGATTTTTGCGGTGGTAGCGCTCGAATATATCTGTGCAAGTTTTGCAGCGTCCCTTACCGAGCCGGAAAGCTCAGCAGCCTGTGTTCCGCCGATGCCTGTGCTGTTGAGAACAGTAACTACCGGAATTGAGAAAGCATCGCAGAACGAAACGAATCTTGCGATCTTGGAGCAGTCAGAGGCAGACAGCTTTTCATCGCTCTTGTCGGTCGCAACAAAACCGACTGTTTTCCAGCTTATGCTTCCGATGGCGGTATAAGCGGAAGTACCGAAGTCTTTGTAAAGTTCGATAATGCTGTTCTTATCCGCAATTGCTTTTGCCATTGCATCAGCTTTAAGGTCAGCCGTTATGTCAGCATCGTTCTCCGCATAGTAATCATTTCCGGAAAGTTCAAGATTGTTTGAAGGAAGGATACGAAGAAGCTTCTTTACTTCCTCGACTGCTGCCTTGTCGTCCTTTGCCGTTATCGCGGCAGCTCCGGACTTTGCGGCATTTTCAGCCGTGCCGGCACCCTTGAAGTTATCATCAGCGGAAACGAACGGAGCGGTCATGAAGAACTCCGACTTTTCCGTCATTACCACAAGATCAGCCATGCACGCTATCATTGCGGCAGTTCCGGCACATATTCCCGCAACAAGGGAGATCTGCGGAACAACTCCTGAAAGTCTTGCGGCAGACTTGGCTATGTAAGCGTATGAATCGAGCATTACCGAACCCTCGGCAATGTCTCCGCCTTTGCTGTCATAGATACCCACGACCGGGCAGCCGTTCTTGACAGCCATACTGTAAAGTTTTGAAAGTTTGAGTGCGGCAGCTCTGTTCACAGCACCGCCTTTTACCGAAATATCCTGTGAAAATGCATAAACAGTTTTTCCGTCAACAAGACCGTATCCTGTTATTACGCTTGCTGTTTCTCCTCCCGAACCGACGAAACTGCCCGTTTCAACGAAGCTGTCAGCATCGAAGAGCTGCGTTATGCGCTCTCTTGCCTTGCTTTCAGGCAGAGCCTGTTCCATTTCAGCCAATGTTTTTCTTGCCACCTTGGAATTTCCTCCTGTATCAACGAGGGATTTTACTCCCTCAAAATTTGCCATTCTATATTATACTACAATTCACCGGAAAAAACAAGTCTTTTTGATAAATTTTTAGCAGGGTGCAGTGAGTTCGATATGATTTCCCTCGCTGTCAACGATCTCAGCGACCCAGTTGTTTCTTATCGCTGTAAGCGGGAAGCACAGTTCTTTGCCATAAAGCTTGTTCTCCAGCACTTCCCTGTTTTCAAACGATATGCTCGGCAGGCAATTGCTCCCGAAACAGTGTTCTTCGTTCATTTCCTCATAAGCGAACAGCCCGAAACGAAATCCATTTACGTCAAAAACGCTGTAAATAGTGTCCATTTCTGTCACCGGCTGTTCAAAAAGCTCTTCATAAAAGCGTACAGCTCTTTTCATATCTTTTACACAGATGTACAGAGAACTAATGTTTATCTTCATGGTCATGCTCCAAAAGCGCGAAATCGATCATTCCGCCGCCGACATCTGCACTTATACACTTAACACGCACCTTGTCGCCGATAGTATAAGCCTTACCGGACAGAGTTTCGAGCAGCGAAATATCGTTCGACAACTCATACGAACCGGTAGGAAGCATCATCACATCTACCCTGCCCTCGACAGTGTTCGGAAGCTCAACAAAGAAACCGTTTCCGGTAACTCCGGAGATGTACCCGTCGAATTCCTCACCGATGTGCTCCTTCATGTACTCCGCCATGTAGAACTTATCGCAGTCCCGCTCAGCCGCAACTGCGATAAGCTCGGTTATACTTGCGCGGTATGCGTTTTCATGTGCAAATTTGGTGTATCTCTTCACAAGCTGCTCTGTCGGAACACCACTTACTGCGTCTGTGAGGATACGGTGGATCGACAGATCGGCAAGCCTGCGTATGGGTGATGTAAAGTGGCTGTATTCTTTCAGCACAAGACCGTAATGCCCGAGAGGTTCTTCGCTGTATTTTGCTTTCATCATCGAACGCAGCACAAGATTGCTGATGACCGGAGCCTTAGGGTCGTCCTTTGTGCGTTCGAGAACAGCTGCAAGATCGGCTGCCGTGCTTTTTTCGTTTATACCGGAAGCATCTATACCGAGGTTCACGAATGTTTCTGCAAGCTGCATGAGTTTATCTGTGTCCGGACTTTCGTGCACACGATAAACAAACGGGAACATCTTTTCCATTGCAAGCTTTGCCGCGCAGCCGTTTGCGCAGAGCATAAATTCCTCTATCATGCGCTCTGCGAATCCTCTGGTACGCTCGGTTATATCCGTGCATACGCCGTTTTCATCACAGATTATCCTGCTTTCCCTTGAATCTATATCAGGTGCGCCTCGCGCAATGCGCTTTTTTATCAGGATCTCAGTCAGCATTCTCATAAGCGGCAGCTCATCGAGAACTTCTGCATATTTGTTCTTTATCTGATCGTCAGCAGAGTCATCAAGTATCTTGTTTATCTCTGAATAAACGCCCTTTACTCTTGAACGAATAACAGTCTTTGCAAACCTGTATCCGGCAACATCTCCGTTCACGTCAAGCTTCATTATGCACGAGAATGCAAGCCTGTCCTCGTCCGGATTAAGAGAACAGATACCGTTTGAAAGCTGCTTCGGAAGCATTGGGATCACTCTGTCGGCAATATAAATGCTTGTTCCGCGCCGGTATGCGGTCTTGTCGAGTGCTGTTCCTTTTTTCACATAATGCGAAACATCTGCAATATGAACACCGAGCATGAATCCTTCATCTGTGCGTGAAATGCTGACAGCATCGTCGATATCCTTCGTATCGGCTCCGTCGATCGTAAATATCGGAATGTCTCTCAGATCTTCACGTTTCTTTATTTCATCTGCCGGAATACCGTCATGTTCGATCTTTTCGGCCTCCGCGAGTGCTTCTTCGGAAAACCCGGTCTCTATCCCTTTTTTGTCGATATATGCATCGACCGAGTTTTTTGCAAGATCAGAGCTGCCGTAAACAGAAACGATATCTACTGTAATATCGCTGTGATGATCTGCACGTTCATGTATAGAATAGCGCACCTTATCTCCGGCTTTTATCTGATTTCCGTTCCACCTGACGATAATGAGCGGTTCTGAGAAAAATCCGTCCGGACGCAGCCGGAGAGCCTTATCTTCTCCGACTATCGTTCCGGTAAGAACACCTTCGTTTTCTTCTGTTATAAGAACTACAGCCGCACTGTCCGACGGGTGTTCGTCGTCCCTGAATTCAGTGACTACCGCAAGCACTTTGTCTCCCGGCAGCGCACCGAGCAGATCTCTTCCGCGTACAAAAAGTTCCTCACCGTTATCGTCTCTGCTGATGAAACCGTGAGTTCTTGCGATCTTTACTACAGTTCCGTTAAAATATCTTCCGGCGCTTTTCAGGATATACTTACCTTTTGAGTGATAGATAAGACCGTCCTTTTCAAGAGCGGAGACTACGCCCATTACACGCTTTCTGTCTTTTTTTGCAGCTCCGACGGCGCTGAGTATCGCTCCCTCTGTAAGACCTTCCTTTTTCTTTGGAAGAAGCGCTTCGATTATTTTTGTTCTGTAAAGATATTTCATAAGATCTCCGTTATTTTCCGAAAAGTTCATTGTCCATTGCTTCGACTGTGACCGGCTTTTCAACTAAAAGACCGGGTCTTCCGCCTTTTTTTCCTGATACAAGTACAAGATACGGCTTTTCCGATGTATCTTTGTGATGTGCGAACTGCATTATCTTCGGCTCGATACCGTATTTTCTCATAAGGCACATTATATCGGTCAGCCGCTCAGGGATATGACACATTTTAAGGCTGCCGCCGTATTTAAGCAGCAATGAAGCTGCGCGTATCACCTTTTCAAGATCGCACAGTATCTCATGTCTTGCTGCTGCCTGTGCCGGCGACAGACGTTCAGCACCTGCTCCGGGCTTATAATAAGGGGGATTTACGGTAACTATATCCATTTTCTGACGAGGTACCGCAAAAAGCTCATCATCTTTTGTAAGATCCGCTTTTACCGGAATAAATCTTCCTCCGAGATCATTCCTGCTTACAGTCAGTTCCATAAGCTCTGCGGCTTCGTCCTGTATCTCGACCGCATATACCTCGGCAGGCGGCTTTTTCAGAGCAAAAAACAGCATGGGGATTATCCCGCAGCCGCTGCACAGATCACAGACACGGTCTTTTGCGTTAGGCATCGAAAAGCGTGCAAGCAGAAGCGCGTCGGTTCCGAACCTGTGATCCTCGCTCACATATATATCATATCCGAAAAGATCGAAAATCTCAGTCTGCATATATCCACCCGAAATATCATTCTATTACTGCCCAGTTGTCGTCATCGTCCATACTGTCGGCAGGTGTGGTTACTACCGAAGGCAGCGTATATGTGCTGACTATCGGAGTACGTTCGGTCGTTGATGTAGTCGGAGGTGCAGTTGTGCTCTCCGGCGTGGTGGTCTGAGTAGGCGTTGTTGTTTTTTCGGGAATAAGAGTCTCCTGCTCTGCTTCAAGCTCTTCTTTTCCTATATCCTGAGAACGGATATATGCCGATGCCCTTTCTCCGTAAGCATACATTTTCAGGGTACTGCTGTCAGCGATCAGCAGGAACGGTGTTCTGCTGTTCTCAAGCGCCGATACATCTTCATCGTTTCGTACCACAAGAAAGCTGTTTTCCGGCACAGACTCTATATCATAGGTTACTTTTACTGTAACATTACGGTTCAGGAACTGGAGCATAAGTGCATCATGTCTGCTTATATTGAACGCTGTCACCGCAGGTGCGCCTGCCTGATTATAAACGCTTTCAGACAGCTTTACTACCGATTCGTTAAGGCGCTGGGATTCTTCCCTGCACAGCGGAAGGTATGCTACAGATATATATATCAGCGAATATGCGGTAACGAGAGTCATTATTCCGGAAATAATGATCGAGCGGTTCTTTTTGGTGCAGCTGATTATAACAAGAAGTATTCCCATGATGCAGAATGTCATGGACATAGTCAGAAACAGGCTGTCAAAGTTCAGCAGTTCGGTATTTGCCGCTCCGACTCTGAGCGGATAAAGCCCGAGAACAGGTGCTATTCTTGTAGAATCACATTCAAGAATGACAGGAACAGCTGTTCCTATAAATACCACATATATCACTCCGAGTATCGCAGATGCGCCAAGTATCTTGTTTGCGCTTATAGAGTGAGTAAACAGCATCACAAGAACGAATATCAGCGCAAACGGTACAACACCGTCGATAAAACGTCCGAACATCATCGAATCCTGATAAATGAGGTGATTTGTATTTCCAAAGCGGTATAATGTACTGAATATTATTGTCAGCATTACACTGAGTACACTGAAAAATCCGAAAGTGGAGATCTCCATTTCGTATGTCTGAGATTCTTTTTTTACCTTATGCTTTATGCAGGCTGACAATACCGCTGCAAACAGGCAGAACGATATAGCTCCGAGACCCCATGTGCTTGCGGCAAAATAGTACAGCTGAGAACTGAAAGTCTCAACAAGTCTTGAGATCCCATCATTCTCCATGTGACCCGGAAAATCATCTACGAAGCTCGCAAGAGTATTTTCAAGCAGCAGCGAGTTCTCCGCACACCAGAGATTTTTCTGGATTATCTTCGATACATATATAACAAGCAGAGCAGAAGCTGCAAGCGCTATAAAATACCCGATAAAATTTATCATCTTCTTGCCGAAGAATATCCGTTCAAGCACAAACGCGAAAGTCAGCGCCAATGCTACCGCTATCAGCCTTGTATGAGCGGCAAATGACAGACCGGTAACGGTTCCTACAAGCAGCGACAGGAAGAATCTGCCGTATTTGCTTTTGCTGTCATTTGTCCTGAATACAAGCCAGACCAGCACCCACGGAATAACAATTGATATCGTTTCAGACCAGGCAGACTTTGTGTGTGCGAAATAGCAGCAATAGCCGCCCGCGACAAATGCTATGACCAGACATTTCCAGATCTTTCCGGTTCTGAATCTGTATGCAAGGTAATAAGCTATGACTGGCACAAAACTTATAAAGAACGAATTAAGTACAAGTATTGCCGAGTACTGTAATTCAGGACTGTAAATAATAAGCATTATCGGAGCGTATAACAGCCCCTGAAGGAATCCGTAGTAATAATCCACAGAAACCATTACGCCTGACCAGTTTCTGCCGATGAAATAATCGGCTGTGGCAATGACCGAAAGCTCATTCGGGTCGGTGGCCGGATAAGTCATACCAAGTCCGCCGATAAAATGAATAGTAAAGAAAAATAAGAATATGAACGGATAAACTGCCTTGTTCCCGTATTTTTCGTATATAGCTCTTAGTTTATCGTAGATCAGCGAACTCACCGCCTTTGATATATGATGAAGATATTAAGGCAATACCGCACAAAGCACGGCTAACGCCTTTGCACGTGACTTGCTTGCATCTTTTCCGTCATCTTGCACAGAAATTCCTTGACTTGCGCCAGCAA
>CAMOKN010000265.1 GCA_946617595.1 uncultured Clostridia bacterium | reverse complement strand
GTCCCGGTGAAAGCGCGTCATAACATTCATTGCTGTCCGATACTATCCTTTCCGTTTCCGGCGTCGTATAACGCACAAGATGCCCCTGTACGGAACCGGTAAAGGCTCCCCGCAGACTGACGTCCTGTTCTGTGACCGACGGATCTTTTCCGGGTGAAAGCCGATATCTGAGCTTCTCTCTGTCCAGCTTTACGACAGAAGCGCACAGGGGAACAGGGAACAGACGCTGTGTTTCGTCCCTGATATATGCATTTGAAAAAGAAAGCCCGTCAACGTTTACACCGTTCTCTCTCGTCATGGTATGACGAAGCTCTTCACGGATATACTCGCCGGGTACATACGAATAGGTTTTGGCACCGTCGGCATAAGGCGCGTAAAAACAGCCGGGAGTCAGAAGCATGATGGAATAATCAAGTGAAGAATAGGAGCAGTCAGGCAGAAGTTCCGGGCAGGCAGCGTATATCTGAGATGTGCTGCGCAGCTCCACAGATATTCTCCCGTCTATCCCGTCATCGGTCACACCGATCCTCGTGATGCTCTCAAGCTGTTCTTTCAGCGAAGACAGTTTGTCTTCATCGAATAAAATATTTGCGATAAATACCAGTCCGGGTCTCAGACTGCGGATATTATATCCTTTTTCTGCAATGAAACGCTCCTCGGTAAAATATTTCCGGATATGGTCGGAGTTTTTTGATACGCAATCCTTTATCTTACCGGCACTTTCGAGAAGACCGATATACCCGTCAGGGTGGGCAAATCCGACTCTTAGCCGTGACATATCCATAACACTGTATTCGGTTTTCATGATCCTGCTCAGCGGCAGATACGGAATATCCAGCCCGTCAAAGGGAACATCATATCTGTAGCCCAAAGATCTGTTTATACCGTCCGCGAATGCAACTCTGCCGATCGTTGTAATCCTGACCTCATACACATCGTCCACCTCATTCCATGAAAACAAAGTCCGCTATTTCTGCCGCATCTGTCCATAACGAGTGCAGCTGCTTTTCTTCATCGGTGTAAAACGGTTCACCTAATATCTCCGTAAGATCGGACCCGTGTTTCCGACAGTCTTCGATCCACCGGCGGAACTCCATGCGCCCCATAGCAAATGACTGCCTTATGAGCTGTTTTGTATTGCTGTCAAGCTGTGAACGTTTAAGTCTTCGTGCGCGGTCAATGAGTTTTTTGTAAGAATACGGTTTACCGTCTGCCGCATCGTCAAGACAGTACGGACGTGCCAGAAGATCGACCCGCTCCCGGGTCATATAAAAACGTTCCCTGATCATATCCAGAGTGCCGGTGATATTATTATCACAGATCTGAAAATCGATCCAGTTTCCGGCAAATCCGTTCCGAAGATTTCTTTCCAGCTTTGCGGCGGTTTTTGCGCTCTTACAGCATTCGTCGGCAAGAGAAAAAGCGGAATGAAAACTCATATCGGGCGGCACAAAGGCGATACCGGTACAAGCGTACAGAGGGACTGTCAGTTCCTCCGATCTCCATAGAACGGAGCCTGCCAGATAACTGTACAGATATTCTATAAAAGGCAGTGCAAGCGCAGCGTCACAAATGCAGTTGATGTCATCTCCGCCTCTGATAATACTGAATGAATGTGCAAGATCCGAACCGTTCTTGCAGTGCGCATGATAATATGCCTCAAGCTGCCGCATTGCGCCTGCCATTGTTCTTGCGAAGTTTTCCTCTATGCTTCTGTTTATCTGCCGTCTTCTTCTGATACCAAGCTCGTAATCCGGCGTCTGCTGAAGAATTCTGCCTATTGTGATCCCCAGATTGTTTCCGTCCGCATGGATCACCGCAACATATTCTCTGCCGTCGAAAGTCTCGCAGACAGAAAGCTGCTTCATATCAACGACAGCGTCTCTGCGCTGCGCTTCTTTACGGCGGATAGAAGAAGAAACGGAGTATGTATCGCCTGAGCCTTCCGCGATCCCGATGACCGGTTCACCTGTATTCCTTTCCTTCATCACTACGGCAAGCGTCCCGAGAGGTTCCGATATGTCACATGACGACTTGACCTCATTCAGCTTCCGGTAAAGCCGGAAAATGTCGTTTCCGAAGTCATCTGTCTTTTCCGTGACAGCGGCGGCTATGTTGAGAGAATAGGCATTATCCAGATAGTACCTTGATACCTTTCGTATGATCTTTCGGCACAGCTCTCCGCTTCTGACGATGAAAAGGGCGTTTCCTGCCGTGCAGATGATCTGCTGGAACAGGATCCTGTCTGATCTGAAATAGGGGATCGTTTCATCAGGATCCGCAGAGATGTCATACTCGTCTTCACTCAACGGGGGATCTATATGATGCAGGGCGAAAAAGATCGCATCGTCCAGAATATGTTTGATAAGGTCGCTCCCGCCGACTGTATCCATATAGGTATTCGATCTGAACATGAACCGCTGTATCTGTCTTGTGTCCAGGATACAGAGAACTTCTTTATTTAAGAGATAGCTATCCATCAGTTGTTTCCTTTGAAATATTCATATTTTCTGTAGCGTTCAAACAGAAATACCGATTTTTTCTCATTCGTGCCGTCGTCTTTTCTGGTCTCCTCAGTCAGGCGTCTCGAACAGGAACTTACCACATTTACGCCGTCTGACAGCAGCTTGTCCACCAGCATAAAGCAGAATGTGAATTCACCTGCAACAAGAACAGCCAGCGGATCTTTTTCTTCAATTTTCTCCGCGTATTCTCCTGCAAGTCTTCGTATATCTTCCACGGAAAGATCCGGCGGTATGAACGGGAACGGCATATCCACTACCTCACCGTACACAGCGGAAGCCTCCCGCTGCGCCTCGCTCCATATCTCATACGGATGATTTGTACAGTTTATAAACATTGCATTCCTCCTATGATGTCCCACCGTTTGTTCCAAGCCGCATGATATGTTTTCTGCACAGGAGCACACCCATCAGAAACCATGCGAGCTGCGATATGACGGAAGAAAGCCATATTCCCCATATACCGAGCGGTATTGCAGCTGTAAAGAGCAGGCTTAGCAAGGGGTTGAGAGCAAATACGCAGATCGTTGATATACGCTGCGGATCCTTCGTCTCTCCCATTCCTCGCATAGCGCCGACACAAATGATGCGCAGGATCTGAAGAACCGTTATCAATGCCACGATCATACTTGTCGCAATGCCCTCCGAGATTGCTTCGGCATCTTTGAAAAACAATCCGAAAAACCAGCTTGCACCGGAGATATACAAAATGCTGAGTCCCGATGCGCATATCGCGCCGATCATGACACCTATCCGGAGATATTGCTTCAATTCATCATATTTCCGTGCCCCCATGCTTCTTCCCGTCAGAGAAACAACAGCACTTTGTATGCCGTCCCCGAAAGCGAATGAATAATTCATGAGGATCATTCCTACGCTGTAAACTGCGGTTTGATCGGAGCTTAACCCGGACAGAATGATACTTGACAAAAGAAAACCTACCCGTGTCAGCAGATTCTCTATCACAATATCGCCTGCTTTTGAGCGCACATTTCCGAGGATAACGGGATCCGTGTGCCGGTCTTTTTTAAAGAGTCCGGATAAGCTGAGAAAATCCGACTCCCTGATAATGAAGAAAAGACTGACCGCAAATGCCGCAGCGGTACCAAGGACTGTCGCTATCGCGTCTCCAACGATCTCTAATCTCGGAAATCCGCAGTGTCCCTCGATCAGCAGATAGTTGAAGATAATATCTGTGGCGCCCATTGCAATATTGGAGATCAGTGTCACTTTTGTCTTTCCGATACCTCGCAGTGAAGAGTTAAGGACTGTGGTAAGCGCCTGAAATATAAGGAACATCATGATAATGCGGAAGAATGAGACCGACATATCCAGTGTATCAGGCTGACGGTTGCACAGCATCATAATAGGTTCCGCCAACAGCGCCGATAATGCTCCCAATATGAGTGACAGGATCACGGCGATACGCAGGATCAGATGAAAGTACCCGTTTGCTTCCTTCTTGTCCTTTTTTCCGAATGCCTGAGCGACAAATACGGAAGCCGCAGTTCCCAGCGCGTAAAAAACCGCAAAGAATATCAGCTTCGGCTGAGAGGTAAAGGATACGGCGGAGATGGCAGGCTTTCCGAGAACAGATATCATTTTGGTGTCTATAGATGAAATTATCACGCTTACCATGCTTTCCAGGATCGCCGGCACAGCTATTTTTACCATTTCCTGTATTTTCTGACGTTCCATGAACAGCTCCTTCTGCTGTATTTAATGTCTGCTCATCAGCCAACAAATGGCTTCATAGCGCAGCTTGAAGCCATTTATTGGCAGCAAAAGTGCAAGGAAAATTTTTATATTTTAGGATTCTCCTTGCACTTTTGTTCGTCCGAAGGGCGGAATGAGCTTGACATCAAGAAATGCGCCCGCTTTAAAAAGACGCTGAAAGCGTATTTTTAAAGTATACGACAGTCTGTGAAACAGACTGTCGTGCAATAACTGCCTTTCAGGCAGTTATTGAGAACACATTTATTATACCACGAACAGATCGGTGTGTCAATGTACGATATAGATACACGCCTCTGTCATATTCAGATAGCGGCAGATGACGGCTCACCTTTGCCGGTATCTTTCGTCTACGGCTTTTTGCCTATGGAAACGAAATACTCATTGAAACGGACGAGATCTTTGAGCTTAAAAGTGAAAGACTATGAGATAAAACACTATTTACTTTGGAAAAGAGCTTTTAAGTTTGTTTTGTTCATAAAAAACGCCGAAATCAAGCTGACGGTCTTTGAATTAAATCGGGGATAGGCTGCGCAGCAGCCGCAAGGGGCTTGCCCCTTGTGAACGCTCCTGCGTTCGTAAGCCCCCGGCAGGGAGGTGACATTCCCCTACACCGTTCCCGCGACCTACGACGGAACATCACAGATCATCTTCAAGGCGGTCTGGAAGACAAACACCTACAAGGTAACATTCAACTCAAACGGCGGTTCTGCGGTAAAGGCTCAGACCGTTGAATACAACAAGACCGCAGAAAAACCGACAGCTCCCACAAAGAAGAACCTCGATTTCGTTGAGTGGCAGTTAAACGGCACGACATACGATTTCGACACTCCCGTTACCGCAGACATCACTCTTGATGCGGTATGGAAAGGTACGGAATACACCGTTACATACATGGTTGACGGTGAAAAGTTCTGTGAAGAGACATTTGAATACGGAGATATCGTTTATTCCGACAGCAGTGCTGTGCTTTCGGCAATGATGACTGCTGAGACATTTGTTGACGGCTGGTACACCGCAGCAAACCTCAGAACGAAGTATGCTCCGAAAGCTATAACCGGCGATCTCACGCTCTACGGAAAGAGCGCTGCCTTTGGTGATACCGGCGATTATGAGGTCATGCTCGGAAGTGCAGCAACAGAAAGTATTGGTCTTTTATATAGGACATTGGCGGATGCAGTTGCAGCTATCGGCAAAACCTACGTTATCGACAAGGATGCTTTCAGAGAATCCGGGTATTCCGATGAAGACAACTTTTATTGGTTAACACTTACAAAAGACATTACCGTAACAAAGAACATAACCATACCCAAGACCGATATGTTTGTGGGAATAAGCGGCACAAAATTGCTTACGCTCAAAGGCGCAGCATGACAAGAACGGCAAGGTGCGCGAATACCGCACTGATTACACCGTAAACGACATACAGGGCAAATACACATTTGAGATCGGAGACAGCAGAGAATGATAACAAAAGGCGCAGGGCTTCGGCTCTGCGTCTGATATCGTTGAAAGACGCTTACGCTTTTTAATTTTGGGTCCTCGCGGCACACCAAGTGCAAGGCGCTTGGGTCAAACTCTCCATGCTTTCGGCTTCAAGGCTGTCATGACTATCCCGCTCCGCAAGCAGGACGCTGGATTATTTGCAAATCTGCTCTATTACAATCCCGGTCAGAAAGCTCTTGAATTCGTATCGAGCGCAGTAAATAACGCGATGGAATACCGCGTTGTGAAGTACACAAACGGCGAGTGAAAGCTTGTGAAAGAAACATCAAAACTCTCGCAGACGATAAGAGGATTGAATTCCGGCAAAACGTACAAGTACGCTGTTCAGGCGAAAGTCAACGGTAAATGGACGACGATCGGAACAACTTCGACGGCGACGGTAAAAGTTAAGGGAACCTCTAAAAACCCAATTTGAGAGAAAAAGAGCTATCCACTTTATGCCGCTTTGTATGCGCGCGTCCTGCGCGCTTTTGGCGGCAATACCACGGCTTCCTGCCGTGACCGTCTACTGCGTCAAACCTCCTAACC
>CAMOKN010000264.1 GCA_946617595.1 uncultured Clostridia bacterium | reverse complement strand
TCCTCACCTTGCGTGGTCTCCCCGGCAGCGGGGAGGTGTCGAGCTTGCGAGACAGAGGGTGTCTCCCCCGCTGGGGGAGGTGGCGAAGCCAGAGAGGGATGACCGACAGAAGACCGACAGACCAGCAAGCTCTCGGAGCCTTTCCTCGTCTTCGACACGGCTGCCACATTTTCTCTTTTCAAAGCGGTTTTTAGAGGTACCCTTGAGAAAACACTGCGCTCGGGACTGGGGAGTGAAGAGGAAGGGAACCCCATTTCTCGCGGAGAAATGAGTTTCCCTCACTCTCCCCTCCACAGAACACCCCTCTCCCACCCTCCTGAAAGACGACTCCCTGACGGAAATCCAACAGTTTCTGCGTACTTAGGTGATAATATTATGGAACAAGAAAATGTGATAAAAACTAAGAAAAGAAGACCGACCGGAAAGCATCATGTCACCGCTGTGATAGTGTATGTGCTGCTGTCGGTATGGGCAATTATTGTCGTATTCCCGTTTTACTGGATGCTGCTCACATCGGTGAAAAGCTATGGCTCGTACAACTCGGAGTATGTGCCGCAGTTCATTACGACGGAGCCTACTCTGGAGAATTACGGAGAGGCTTTCACTGCTGTACCGCTGGCACAGTATTTTCTGAATACGATCATTTTTACGGTGATCACGACTGCGATAATGATGATCGTTATTATTCCGGCTGCATTCGCATTCTCGCGGCTTGAATTCAGAGGGAAGAACTTCGTGTTCACGCTGTTTCTTTCGCTTATGATGATACCGAATGAGCTTGTTGTCATCACAAATTTCCAGACCATAACAGATATGGGTATGCGAAATACTTTCAGCGGTCTTATCCTTCCTTCGGTGACGTCGGTGTTCTACATCTATCTGCTTAAAGAGAACTTCGAGCAGATACCCGATGAGCTGTACAAGGCGGCAAAGGTCGATGGAACGTCTGATCTGAAATACCTGCTGAAAGTTATGGTGCCTATCTGTAAGCCGACGATCATAACCATAATGATACTCAAAGTCATAGAGTGCTGGAACTCATACGTATGGCCGCGCCTGATAACCGATGATAAAGCATACTTCCTTGTGTCGAACGGAATACAGGAGATACGGGAAAACGGATTCGGACGTGAGAATATCCCCGCTATGATGGCGGCAGTAGTAGTGATCTCTATACCGCTTATCGTGATATTCATAATATTCAGGAAGAAGATAATGGAAGGCGTTTCGAGCGGAGGAACAAAAGGATGAGATTTGCAGGAAAAGCTGCCGCGCTCGGTATTGCAGCGGTAATGACGGTAGGTGCGCTGTCCGGCTGTCACGGGTCGAGGAAAACCAACTCGTTCGAGATGCCGCAGAGCCTTGATGAAAACCGCAATATGGAAATAACTTTCTGGGCGAAGAACGATACCAACAAGGCACAGACAAATATCTATCATAAGGCAATAGAAGACTTTGAGACGCTGTACCCGAATATTACCGTAAATATGCGCCTTTATACCGATTATGGGAAGATATACAACGATGTGATAACGAATATCCCTACAAAGACGACTCCGAATGTCTGCATAACATATCCCGATCATATCGCAACTTATATGACAGGTGAAAATACGGTCGTTGAGCTTGACGAGCTTATGAATGACAGCAGATACGGACTCGGAGGAAGCGAGGTGAAGTTTGACTCGCCGGCTTTCAGTGAGCTGATACCGCAGTATATCGGAGAATGTATGCTTTCAGGGCATTATTACGCGGTTCCGTTCATGCGGTCGTCGGAGGCGTGCTATATCAACAAGGATCTCGTTGAGAAGCTCGGATATGAGATCCCGGAGGAGCTTACATGGGACTTTATCTGGGAAGTCTCTGAGAAAGCAACAGAAAAGGACGAAAACGGTATATACAAGGTGAACGGTCAGAAGGTAATGATCCCGTTCATCTACAAATCCACCGACAATATGATGATACAGATGCTGAAGCAGCTGGGTGCAGGTTATTCAGACAGTTCCGGAAATATCGGGCTGTTCAATGACCGGACGAAGCAGATACTTTATGATGTATCAGAACACGTAAAGTCGGGTGCGTTCTCAACATTCAAGATCTCCAGCTATCCCGGAAATTTCCTCAATGCCGGGCAGTGCATATTTGCCATAGACTCGACTGCCGGTGCAACGTGGATAGGAAGTCATGCGGCTCACCATGATATCAGCGAAGACAGTATAATTGAGTTTGAAACTGTAGTCAGACCGATACCGCAGTATGATCCGCAGCACCCGTATATGATATCTCAGGGTCCGTCTGTTTGTCTGTTCAACAAGGACGACCCTCAGGAGGTACTTGCATCGTGGCTGTTCATGCAGTTTCTTCTGACAAATGATGTGCAGACAGCTTATGCACAGACGGAAGGATATATACCGGTAACTTCAAAGGCAAGGAATACTCCGGAATATGCAGAGTATCTTTCGCTCAGCGGTACGGACTATGATCTGCACTATTCTGTCAAAATAGAGACGACCAAAATGCTTCTTGACAATATAGGATATACATTTGTTACTCCGGTATTCAACGGCTCAGCATCGCTTCGTGATGCCGCCGGACAGCTTATCGAGAGCACCGCGAAATCAACACGCCGCAAGGAGACGATAGATGAAGCGTATTTTGAAAAGCTGTTTGCAGATACCGCATCGCTGTACAGGCTTGACAGCATTTCGGCTTCCGGAAAGGCTGAGCTCGGCGAACTTCCTGATACTGCGGTCATACTGCTGATATCTCTTGCGGCAATATGGTTTATCATAATATTGTATCTTGTTATAAGAGCGGTCATGAATTATCGCAGAACGCAGAAAAAGCAGACAGAGCCACAATCTCAATCGTAAGCGATTTATATGAAAGGCTGAGGCATCACGCAGGTGTGTGGTGCCTCTGTTTTTCAAAAGAGTATATGTATGAACTGTGAAGTAACTTTTCAAGTTCCGCGGAGCGGGATTTGCTTTTGCTGCTTTTCACACTGAAAAGTAGCGGGGACGGGGTCGCTGCATGATGCAGCGATTGATTGCCCAAGAGCGCGCACGACGCGCGCATATAAGG
>CAMOKN010000263.1 GCA_946617595.1 uncultured Clostridia bacterium | reverse complement strand
GGTTCTCTCTTCGATGCAACTCAGACAATGGTTTCACAGATCGCTGACGATCTCTACGAGGTTCAGGTTGTTTCCTGGTACGACAACGAGAACTCTTACACATCTCAGATGGTAAGAACTATCAAGTATTTCGCTGAACTCAAGTGAGCGGCGGAGGCGCCGCAGCCGGTAGCTGTATCAAATAGTTTTGCAGCTTTTCGTGTGCAGACTTAAACGCGGCGTGTAGGTTCAGAATACAACAAAAACAGCAGCTCGGAAACGGGCTGCTGTTTGTTTATTCTTGTATAAAATCAATACCGCACAAACAGAAATTTCCCATTATGCGGTATTGACCTGTTTTAATTGCGAAGCGAGTCACTCTTGCTGCTTTTCGCGTCCGAAAAGCAGCGGGGTTTGGGGTGTCTCCCCCACTGGGGGAGGTGAAGCTTTTGCAAAGCAAAAGCCAGAGAGGGGGATGACCGACAGACGAGCCCCAATCTCAAGCGCAGCGACCAGATCTCAAGCGTCAGCGACCCAACGCTCCCTTAACGGTAGCCACGATATTCTCTGCGGAGAGACCGAACTCTTTCAGAAGTGCGACTGCGGGACCGGAATGACCGTAAGTGTCCTTTACGCCGATCTTGATGACCGGAACGGGGCAAGTCTCGGTAACTACCGATGCCACAGCTGAGCCAAGACCGCCGATAACGCTGTGCTCTTCGACTGTCACTATCTTTCCTGTCTCGCGTGCAGCCTTCTCGATGATCTCGCGGTCAATAGGCTTGATCGTGTGGATATTGATGATGCGTGCATCTATTCCCTGCTCTTTCAGAGCGTTTCCGGCTTCGATCGCTTCCGCTACCATGAGTCCGGTAGCTATGATCGTGATGTCCTTGCCGTCCTTCAGTGTAATGCCCTTGCCTACCTCAAACTTATATGTCGAAGGATCATTGAATACCGGAACTGCCAGACGTCCGAATCTCATGTATGTGGGTCCCTTGTAATCAGCCATTGCGAGAACTGCCGCGGTTGCTTCCACATGATCTGCCGGATTGATGACCGTCATATTCGGGATCACTGACATGAGCGCAATATCCTCGCAGCACTGGTGCGATGCACCGTCCTCACCTACCGAGATACCGGCGTGTGTTGCACCTATCTTTACGTTAAGATTCGGATATCCGATGCTGTTTCTCACTATCTCAAACGCACGGCCTGCCGCAAACATCGCAAATGAGCTTGCAAACACGAGCTTGCCGGTAGTTGCTATACCTGCGGCAACTCCCATCATATTAGCTTCCGCGATACCGCAGTCGAAATGTCTGTCGGGAGCGGCTTTCTTGAAAATACCCGTCTTTGTTGCAGCCGCAAGGTCAGCATCGAGAACAACAAGGTCGGGGCGAATATCGAGAAGCTTTACAAGTGCTTCTCCGTAGCTTTCACGAGTAGCTTTCTTATCCATAACTATGTATTCTCCCTTCTCACTTTTCAAGCTCTTCGAGCTGCGCCCTGAGTTCGTTCATGGCAATGTTGTACTGTTCTTCATTCGGAGCGGCGCCGTGCCATGAAACGTTATTTTCCATATATGACACGCCCTTGCCCTTTGTGGTCTTCTGAATGATAACTGTAGGCTGGTTCACTACAGTCTCAGCTTCGTCAAATGCCTTCTCGATCTGGTCGAAATCGTGACCGTCAATATTTATAACGTGCCAGCCGAATGCCTCAAACTTCTTGTCGATCGGGTAGGGGTTCATTACCTTGTCAACAGGTCCGTCGATCTGGAGATTGTTATTATCAACAACATAAACGAGATTGTCAAGCTGATAGTGTGCAGCGAACATTGCGGATTCCCACACCTGACCCTCTTCGATCTCACCGTCTCCAAGAATTGCATATACCTTGTAATGCTCATTCGAGATCTTGCCGGAGAGCGCCATTCCGCACGCCGCCGAAACGCCCTGACCGAGTGAGCCTGTACTCATATCTATACCGGGGCATTTTCCGAGAGAGGGGTGTCCCTGTAGTCTCGAACCCTGCTTGCGCAGTGTTTTCAGCTCATCGACCGGGAAGAATCCTCTCTGCGCAAGTACCGAATACAGTGCCGGAGCAGTGTGTCCCTTTGAAAGAACAAGCCTGTCCCTGTCCTCCATTACGGGATTTTTCGGATCAACGTGCATTCTTGCCATATAGAGATACGTGAGAGTATCGGCAACAGAAAGCGATCCGCCGGGGTGACCCGCCTTTGCGTTGTAAACGCCCTCGATGATCCCCATGCGAACTTTTGTCGCTGTGATCTCGAGATCTTTTTTGAGTTTTGCGTCCATAAAAACTTTCCTTTCATATATATTAATTTATAATTTTACCAACTATACCGATTATGGCTATATCAGCCGCAGCCTCCGCAGGTTGCACAGCTTCCGCCGCAGCCATGCGAAGCGTGCGGATCACAGGTTTCGGGATCCTCACCCTCACAGCTCATTGAAATTATCATATTGACCTCATTAAGAAGCATATCGAGTGCATTCTTGACAATTGCGAAATTTGCCATATTGACATTTTTCATCACATTGCCGTAAGCTTCCTGCATATCCTTGTTCATAGAACGGATCTTTTCAGCGTCCTGCTCATTTTCCGGCTTTGACATCTCCACCTGAAGAAGCTGTCTTTTTGCACTGAAATCCGATATGAGTCCCTGTAACTCCTCATCAGCGTCATTTGCTGCCTTTGCAGCCACATAATCCTTGTAGCGCTGATCCGCCTGAATTGCTTTGCCCAGTTCTCTTGCCGCCATTATTGCGTCCATAGTTCTGATCTCCTTTACTTTCTTTTGCATTATCATACCGCCTGAAACAACAGTATAAGAATTATCGAATTATCTCGCCCACGAGCGCCCACGGGAGCGCCTTTGTGATCTTCACTTCTGTAAATCTGCCGAGAAGCTCGTCACCGCCTGCAAAATCCACAATGATGTTCTGACGGGATTTTCCGGTGAGCAGCTTTTCATCGGTGCGTCCTCTGCCTTCGCAAAGTACCCTCAGCGTCTGTCCGACATACTTTTCATAAGCACGTTCTCCGAGTTCGCCCTGAACATCGAGCAGCTCACGGAACCATTTTCCCTTCTCCT
This sequence comes from uncultured Clostridia bacterium, assembly GCA_946617595.1. Lineage (GTDB taxonomy): Bacteria > Bacillota > Clostridia > Oscillospirales > Ruminococcaceae > Ruminiclostridium_E. Next base: position 15,306 of record CAMOKN010000263.1, on the reverse strand, counting down.
CATCGGACACAGGATCTTCCATTTCAGCTGCTTTTGTTCCCTCTCTCCTGCTGTATATGAACGTGAACGCGCTGTCAAATTTAACTTGCTTCATAAGCTCGACAGTCATTCTGAAATCTTCGTAAGTTTCACCCGGAAATCCCACGATTATATCGGTCGTCAGCTGTATATCCGGTATTTTTTCTTTTGCATAATCCACCAGCGAAAGGTATTTCGCACTGTCATAGTGCCTGTTCATAAGCTTTAAGATACGGTCGCTTCCGCTCTGTACGGGAAGATGCAGATGATGTGAGATATGGTGGCTTCCGGCGATAGTATCTATCAGATCATGTGAACAGTCCTTCGGGTGAGATGTCATAAAGCTGATTATAAATTCACCTTCAAGCTTATCAAGTTCCCTCAGCAGCGCCGGAAAATCGGTATCGGTTCCTTTTCCGTAAGAATTGACATTCTGACCGAGGAGAAGTATTTCCCTGAATCCGGAATTTATCAGTTCACGCACCTCTGCGATTATCTCTTCGGGCCGGCGAGAGCGTTCTCGCCCGCGTACTTTAGGAACAATGCAGAAAGTGCAGAAATTATTGCAGCCGTACATTATCGGCACACTTGCCTTATACTTGTCCGAACGCCGTACAGGCAGCCCTTCCGCCACAACTCCGTCACAATCCGGGATACACATGATGCGTTTTCCCTTTTCATAAATGCCGTACAGCATTTCGGGGAATTTGTGCAGAACATGAGTGCCGAAAATGAGATCGACATACGGGAATCTCTGTTTCATTCGCTCGGCAATATGTTCCTGCTGCACCATACAGCCGCAGACCGCGATTATCATATCCGGATTTTTTTCTTTGAGATGTTTCAGAGCACCGACATTACCGAATACTCTGTTCTCCGCGTTTTCACGCACAGCGCAGGTGTTATACAGCACAAGGTCAGCATTCTCCAGGCTGTCGGTAAAATCGAATCCCATTTCAGCAAGCATACCGTCGAGTTTCTCACTGTCTGAAACATTCTGCTGACAGCCATAGCTGTGGGTATATGCGAGCGGCTTGTGATCGAATACGTGAGTGACCGCCCTCACACGCTGTATAAAAAGGTTCTGTTCATTTAATTCTTCTTTGGTAACGATATCTGTCGCCATTGATCCACTTCCCGAAGTAATAATGTTCATATAATTTGAAATTGCGAAATTTATTATTTGCTGCACACTGCTGAAAACTCCGCAGTGCGTTAATACAGGCGTCATCAGATCAATGCTTTACTTTTCATGCACGAGCTTTCCTGTAATATGTTCAGGGATTATCTCCACCATATTCACCCGTGAAAAATCCCTGCTTATCTCCTCATCGACCGACTGCTCTGTGGGATAATATTTCAATCCGAATTTACGGATCTTGTCAAGCTTTTCGGCTTCATCTGTCATTACGGCTGCCCTGCCGAAAACAATTACACTGGTCACATAAAAAGACCAGTCATCTTTCTGATAACCGCTGTCCGACACTGTAAAGCATACCTTGTTGTCAGCATTCAGCGCATCAAGCTTATGCCCCTCTTTAGCACAGTGAAAGTATATCTTCCTGCTGCTTTGTTCGTAATAAAAATTTATAGGAACAGCATAAGGATACCCGTCATCACCGTTTACTGCAAGAACCGCACGCTTTTCCTCCGTGAGTATCTTTATACATTCTTCATGGGTCACTTCCTGACCGAACCGACGCATTTTTCTGAACATAAATTCACAGCTTTCTCAGATAGTCTATGATCTCGCTTATGGGAGCATGGTTGTTGTCACGGACGATAACATCTGCGGCTTCTTTTACATAATCGAGAGCATTTGCGACCGCAAATCCAAGATCAGCCTCCGCGATCATGTCCTTGTCATTACCAAAATCTCCGGCGGCAGCAGTAAATTTCCCCTCAGTTCCGGTGATCTCCAGCAGCTTCCTGAATCCCGCAGCCTTGCTTATTCCCTCAGGCAGCATCTCATAATACATCGGGGACGAATGTACCCAGTTCACGCCCTGAGCACAGTTCTCACGCGTAAAATCTATTACCTGCTGCATTTTCTCCGGCGGATATGCTATCAGCACTTTCAGTCTGTTATCTTCCGGAACATCTTCAAGCCTGCTGTAAGTAGGTGTGAGCTGCTCAAACGCCATGTGCTCGACAACTGTCTGGTTATTGTCGGTAACATACACCAGCTTCTCATGCAGTATCTCGATCCCTATATCAGGAAACTCTTTTTCAAGCATTCGTATATATTTGTTTGAGATCGGCGGCATATCACTGTGCCACAAAAACTTGTCCTGCCCGAAATCATAAACCGCCGCACCGTTGAAGATCACACACGGGAAATCTATTTTAAGTTCGCCGATCACACGAAGAGCCATTGCAACTCCACGCCCGGTTGCCGCGGTGAATATACCTCCCGATGCCCTGAACTCGTCTATTGCACTCAGATCCGCCTCTGCAATGTTCTTATCGTCGTCCAGAAGCGTCCCGTCAAGATCGGTTATCAGTATTACTTTTTTAAGATCCATATAATTGTCCTGTTTTTTTTCGCTTACGCTTGAGACTTTCGCTTACGCTTGAGACTGTCGCTTACGCTTGAGACTGTCGCTTGCGTTTGAGACTGTCGCTGCGCTTGAGACTGTCGCTGCGCTTGAGACTGGGGGAAACCTTTCTGAAGAAAGGTTCTCCCCCAGACCCCCTTCCAAAGACTTTTGATCGCTTCGCATTCATACCCGATATTCTCTGCGTTATTTCAGCGATCTGAGAAATTTTGTAAAGTATTCCGGAAGCTCGCTCTCAAATTCAAGCCATTCACCGGTTATCGGGTGAACAAAGCCGATGTGGCGTGCGTGAAGACACTGACCGCAGAGCGAAGCAGGCTTTCCGTTACCGTAAACATCATCTCCTGCCACCGGGTGACCGATGTATGCCATGTGTACACGTATCTGATGCGTTCTGCCGGTTTCAAGCTTCAGCCGCAGATGTGTGTAGTTAGTATAATTTGCGATAACACTGTAATGCGTGACCGCTTCACGGCTGTTCTCCGTTGTTACGCACATCTTTTTTCTGTCGGTCCTGCTCCGCCCTACAGGAGCATTCACTGTGCCGTTCTCCTTTATGCAGCCGCAGACTACCGCCTCGTATTCCCGCGCAAAACTGTGCTCCTTTATCTGCTCCGCAAGACCCTTGTGCGCAGCATCGCTTTTTGCAACTATCAGCAGACCGCTTGTGTTCATATCTATCCTGTGTACTATCCCCGGCCGAAGCTCTCCGTTTATTCCGGACAGACTGTCACCGCAGTGAAACATCAGTGCATTGACGAGAGTGCCGCTGTAATGCCCGTGAGCCGGGTGAACGACCATTCCCTTCGGCTTGTTTACCACAAGCAGGTCTTTGTCCTCATACACGATGTCAAGCGGTATGTTTTCCGGAAGGATATCCGTTTCCTGCGGTTCAGGTATCTCAGCCGAAACAACATCGCCCGTTCTCAGTCTGTAATTTTTCGGAACTGCCGCACCGTTTACCGTGCATACCCCGTCCTCTATCAGCTTTACTGCAAATGAACGGGTAAGCTCGCCCTCCGAGGCTTCGGATACAGCCTTATCGAGTCGCTCTCCGCCTGTATCAGCAATAAATTCAAGCCTGTTCATCGGTATTCTCCGCTGAAGTTTCTGCATCTTCCGCGCCTGTGGATATATCTTGTTTTTCCGCGGCTCCGGCTTTTTCGGCTTTTTTTGCCTTGTCCGATCTGAATTCATCTATTATCAGAACGACACCGAAATAGATACCGCCGCAGACAGCGCAGATATCGGCAAAATTGAATATTGCAAAATTGATTATGCGAACGTCTATAAAATCAACTACATATCCGAGGAATACCCTGTCTATGAGATTTCCGAGTCCGCCGCCCGCAAGCGCGGACAGTGCTATCAGCACATCAGTACGCTCGGCTCTTCCGGAAAAAATGAACCATTCCACCAGCCCGATCAGAATTATCGGGATAGCTATAAGAATCGCACGCTGTCCTTCAAGAAGACTGAAAGACATTCCGGTGTTCTCAACATAGGTAAAATTCAGCCACTCGGTATCTCCGAACTTTATCAGCGGGACAGAACCTACGGGTTTTATGAACTGCACCGCAAGATATTTTGTAAGCTGATCCGCTGCCGCAAGGAATATGCTTATTACCACCGACAGCAGTCTTGGTTTCAGTGTTTTATTTTTCAAAACTTTCTCCATATATACCGCAGAGCCATACATCCGATACTTTAAATGATGCACGGCTCTGTATATTTTTATCTTCTCTTCTTTTTATTTTTGTGGTTGCTATAATCGTTATCGTTGTTGCTTCCGAACTGGAGCTTCTCATATTTTGAATTGTTGTTTCCTACCCTGTTCGGTTTCGATTTAAGGAAGTCCGGGGTATCCTCGTCATCATCTTCATTATCGCTTCCGAAAGCGTTCTCGACGGTGAAGCTTCCAAGACCTATTGTTGTTTCTTCATCGGACTCTTCGATCTCTTCTTCTTCCTCTTCTTCCTCTTCCTCGGAGTTCTCAGGATCATTTCCGGAAACATCTATATCAGAGAAAGAATCTACTATCTTTACATCAGAATCCCTTTCCTCTTCCTCCTTTTCTTCTGCCTTTACCGGCTCGGGAATAACGGGTATCGTCTCTCCCTGCTGTGCGGCAATAAGCTCACGCAGCACATTGCTTGAATGATCTGTAGTTGTATTTACAACAAATTCGTTGAAGCATTGTTCGGGGATCTTCTTTATGAAATCCATGTGGTTTCTGTATTCCACTATGACGCGTGTTCTGAAATCCTCACACTCACGCTTTGTTCTTGCAAGAATTTCCTTATCTATCTCTGTCTGTATCTCCATCTGAGCGTGGATATCATCTGCAGCTTTCTGTGCCTCCGCCTCTATGCGCTTTTTCTCGGCAAGTGCATCTTCTATGATCTTCTCAGCCTCAGCCTTTTTTTCCGCAACATAATCATCAGCTTCCTGCTTTCTGTCGGCAGCCTGATCTTCGGCGTCCTTTACGATATTTGCAGCCTTTTCTCTTGAATCTGCGATTATTGCATTACCCGTCTTCTGCGCTCCGAGAAGGGCATCTTTAAGCGCATCCTCGTCCTCACGGTATTCTCTTATCTTGTCTGCACACACCTGCAGCTTTTTTTCAAGATCCTCATTTTCCTTTTTGAGCTGTGAGAACTCACGCGCGAGATCTCCGAGGTATTCCTCGACTTCTTCTTTCTTGAAGCCTCTCATGGCTTCGGTAAAATTTACTTCCATTATATTGTTGATGTCCATTGGTATTCTCCTCCATTCCTCAGGTCCGGCGGACATTGCTCAGACTTTCAGATATATTTTTTCAGCGTTATCCTGAGTCTTCCTTTTTTTGTGTTCACGGCATCGCCGCAAACGATATATTTTCCATAACCTCTGAGTGTGAGAACATCGCCTTCCGCAATGCTCCTGCTCACGTTGTCACATTCATCATAATTGAGCATAAAGCTCCCCGACCGTATAAAAGCGGCTGACTTTTCTCTTGAAAGTCCTGTTATTCCGCTGACTATACAGTCTGCTCTTTCAGAAGCAATATTGATTTCCGTATTTGAAAATTCAACAGGTCTTACCGCCGCTTCGGCAGCTTCTGTGAGTCCGTCGGATACCGATACACCGATATGCCCGACAGAGACGAGACTGTCAGAGATCATATCCCGCGCTGTCTTTGTGCAGAATATTGCAGCGGCTCCCTCTCCGATAAAGATATCTCCCACAGTTTCACGTTCGATACCAAGTCCCATGACTGCACCGAGTATATCACGATGTCCGGGCTTGTCCGCTTTACGGAAAGTCAGAGTCACGGCATATACCGGAAAATCTCCGTGCGCGTCATCTTCATCATTATAGGCATCGTCCGGTGCGACACGCAGCATCTTACGGGTGCAGACATCGCTCCCGCCCCAGAACATAACAGAGATGCCGTGACGCTTTCCGAGCTGTTTTGCCGCAAGAAACTGCTCACTGTCATTGAGAAATGCGGAATATACGGGTTTGCCGCGCTTTACGGCAAGCTCGCACATATCCTCCAGCCTTGCGGCTGTCATTTCCTTATGTGAGCTGTCCTTCATTACATAAAGTCGTTGTTGTTGCCGAGTTCCTCGATCATATCGCCGGAAATATCGACGTTCACGGGAACTATTATGTAAGTCGTACTTGCAATGCGCTTGAGATCGCCGTCGGCTGCGTAAGCAACGCCTCCGAGGAAGTCGATGAGTCTGTTTGCAACGTCCTTGTTTGTATTGTCAAGGTTGAGTACAACTGTCTTCTTGTTCTTGAAATGATCCGCAATGGCGGCAGCATCGGAATATTTTTCCGGCTTAACGACGATGACCTGCAGATGTGTGGTTGCAGGAATACTCATCATCTTGCTGCTCTTGATCGTAGGTCTTCCGGTATCATAATCGTCGAAATTGATAGCAGAAGGCATCTCATCCGCATAGCCTCTGTCATCATCATAATTATCTTCGTTTCCGTTAAGACCCGTGATCTTCTTGAATGAATCCATGAATCCCATTTCTGAATCCTCCTCCTGCCGCAGAAGTGTACGGCATATTAGAATATATGATCATTTACTGTAATTTCGCTGTCCGTAAAGCACGCTTCCTATCCTCACTATCGTAGAACCGTGCATTATTGCCTCTTCATAGTCACCGGACATTCCCATTGAAAGAGTGTCTATGAGAAATCTTTCATCAGACGATGTCTTGTCTCTGAGATCGGAGAAAAGTCTGTGCATCTTCTCAAAGTATATTGCCGAGCTTCCGTCAACATCGACGGGCGGTATCGCCATAAGTCCTCTGAGCCGCACATTTTTTAGTTCGGCCGTCTTATATGCAAGCTCTTCGAGCATATCGGGAGCTATCCCGCTTTTGCTCTCCTCGCCGCCGATATTCACCTCAATGAGTATGTCCATTGTGAGTCCGGCATTTGCTGCCCGGCGGTCGATCTCATTTATCAGCTTTTCGCTGTCCGCCGAATGTATCATGCTCACCTTGTCGATGATGTACTTTACCTTGTTTGTCTGGAGTCCGCCAATGAAATGCACTTCGGGATCTCCTTCGTATCTGTCGCGCTTATCGAGAAATTCCTGCACCCTGTTCTCGCCGAGAAGGGTCACTCCGTTCTTCACGGAGAAGCTGACGATCTCGGGATCGACGGTCTTTGTAACGCCCATGAGCCTTACGCTGTCCGTCCTTCCGGCTTTCAGCATTGCTTCTTCGATATTGCTGCTGATACGCTTTATGTTGTCTGAAACGGCGGAAAATCTGCTATCCGATAGTCTTTCCGTCATACAGATCCCTTCCTTCAACTATTATGTTATCATAGAGGGCAAGATACCCGTCAAGTCCGGAGGTGTCCTGAACGAGAGTGTACTCCTCCTCCGAGAGTATCTGTATTATCTTTCTGAATTTGACGACTATACCGTCCTGGATATATACGCCGATCGAACCGTCTTCTCCCGAACGCAGAGCACTGTTCGGTATCATTATCCCCTCATGGTCATCGAGCATAAGTCTTGCCTGACACACGCGCGTGCTTATAAAGTCAGCGAGGAACATATCGCACTTGAATACAGCGATGCTCCTGCCGTCCTTCTGACGTTCAAGGCTGACTATCTCGGCTTTGACCTTCTGGTTTGCCGAACCTATGCGAAGAGTTACCTGAGCGCCCTTGAACACTGTACCAAGTCTGACGGTATCAAGCACTGCAGCCATATACCATGTATAATCACCAACAAGCTTTCCGATAACGCCTTTCGGGTTTTCCTCACGCTCTTCTGCGGAAGTTATGGCTTCTATATCTTTTTCGGTCAGTTCAAACACGCTCGTGCTGTTGAGCTTTTCTTCATATCCGTCAACGTGACTTATGAAATATCCTGTTTCAGGTATCAGAATGTCATAAGGTTCTGACTTGATCTTTCCGCGGAGCATCGCGATATGGTTGTCGATCTCAGCGATCTTTGAGTAATAAGACGAAACATCGCCCTTTACTATCTCACGCTTGCTGTGAAGGTTCAGAAAATCACTCTTGAGTTCAGAGGCTGAAGCATAATCACCGTCGTAGATGTACTGTATGAGGGTGCTGTGTTTATCGCTTATCTGATTTGAGAACGACTCAAGCTGCGATGTATCGGCACCGACAAGCTCCTGAGCATCTTCGAGAATGCTCTTCTGCACAAGAAGATCGTCTATCTGCTGTCTCAGAGCTATATCGCTGCGGCTCTGATACACCTGCGCGATCACCGAGTTCTTTGCGATCTTCGAGCCGTCGGCATGGGTATAACTGACAATTCCGTCGGTATTGTACGTAACGAGCTTTTCGTCACGAACGTAGATACCCTTGAAACTTATGGATTCTGATGCTGTGTAGATAGTCGCAGTCTCGGTGCGCACCGGCGCTCCGAAATATATCATTATCTGGCTTATTACCATCATCAGGAAGAACACGCCTATAACTATCCAGATTATTCTGGTGGTAAAGGCTCGTCTCTTGTCAGCTTCTTCCATTGGCGGTTATTCCTTGTTCTCGCCGTCTTCTTTCTCAAAAGCGTCGAGCAGCGAGATCGACCTGAGCGGTGTTATCGTTGAGATAGCGTGCTTATAGATGAGATTCTGCTTTCCGTCTGTGTCAAGGATCACGGTGTAGTTATCGAAGCCCTTGACTATCCCCTTGAACTGGAACCCGTTAGTGATGTAGATAGTAACAGGGATCCTGTCCTTGCGTGCCTGATTCAGGAATACATCCTGAAGATTGAGTTCTTTTGCCATTTTTTTTCCTTCCTTAAACTGCTGTCCCGAAGGCTGTGAACAGCCGCTTTCTCTCATTCTATGCGGCTTCGGGGAGTCATAAAAGCATAATGACACACCATATCACAATACCATACTGATTATTATATCACACTTTTTCATAAAAAGCTATATTTTTTTACTAATTTTTCTGCATTTTTTAAAATTTTATCATAATTTACATCATCTGCCGTCGAAATATGTTCAATTCGACTATCTTTTTTGAACCATGTGAGCTGTCTTTTGGCATATCTTCGTGTTTCACGCTTCAGAGTATCCACACATTCGGCAAGCGTCCGCTCTCCGTCAAAATACGGTTTAAGCTCTTTGTACCCTATCGCCTGAGCTGCTGTCACATAATCATTGTGGGTGAAGAACTCTCTTGCCTCTTCTTCAAGTCCGGCTCTGAGCATCAGATCCACCCTTCTGTCTATGCGCTCATACAGCACCTCACGAGGGTGATCTATCATCATCATGCAGGGCTCATAGGGTGAGGGGCTGCGGCGGCTGTTTATCTTCTGCTGTGTGATGGTCATTCCGCTGGACTTATAGACCTCCAGTGCCCTTATGATGCGCTTCTGATTGTTTTCATGCAGCTGTGATGCAGCCTCGGGATCGACAGCCCTGAGCATTTCAAGCAGGTACGCTCCGCCCTTTTCCTCTGCGATACTGCGCAGCTCTTCACGGTATGCCGGATCGCTTCCTGTATCATCAAACTCTATGTTGTCGATCAGCGAATTTATATACAGACCTGTTCCGCCGCAGATGACCGGAAGCTTTCCGCGGGCGTGAATATCCGATACCGCCTTTCTTGCAAGTATCACATAATCCGCCACAGAGAATGCCTGCGTGGGCTCAAGAAAATCCATAAGATGATGCGGAACGCCCATTTTTTCTTCTTCCGTGGGTTTGGCGCTGGCTATATCCATTCCTTTGTATATCTGCATCGAATCTGCCGAAACGATCTCGCCGCCGAACTCCAGTGCAAGATCCACCGCAAGCTTTGTCTTGCCCGATGCCGTAGGTCCGCAGACCACAACAGTAAATATCTTTTCCGTACAAACACCGACCTTTCGGAACACATGAAGAGCTGTCCCATTACAGGGATCACTGAATCCTGCTGAAATATTTTTCAAGCTCATACTCTGAAAGCCTGAGCATTATCGGTCTGCCGTGAGGACAGAAGCGGATATTCTCATTTTCCCACACTTCTTTTGCGAGTGCTTCAAGCTCTTCCCTCGTGTTGCTGTCATGCGCCTTGATAGCGGATTTGCACGATCTGCTGTGCTGGAGATCACCGTATATCTCGTCTGCAATGTTCATATTTCCGCCTGCCATTGCATCTGCCGCGCGAATGAGCATATCATGCGGACTTATCGCCTTTCCGCCTCCTGTGAACGCGGACGGTGCAGCGGTTATCTCACATCTGCAGCCCTCGGAAAGGATCACTTCAAGCCCGATATCTGCAAGCAGCTCCGTATTTTCCTGAACAGCGCTGAACTGCTCGGCGCTGAGATCCACGAGTTCAGTCTCCGCAAGAAGCTGCGACGATGTGATAAGTTCAAGCTTTCGCTTCTCAAAACGGATCCTTTCGTGCGCGGCGTGCTTGTCTATCAGGATCAGCGTATCTCCGCTGGTGCAAACTATATAGGTCCCGAATATCTCACCGATGACTTTAAGCGGAGGCTTTTCAGGTTCTGCTGTTATTTCCGGCAGTTCTTCCGTGTGCGGACGTTCAGCAAATGATGAATTGCTTATATATCTGAATGAGGGTTCTTCGGTAAAATTATCAGAAGAACTGCCGGATATTTCCGTATCATTTCCGGGCTGTTCATCGTCCTCGTCGTACTCTATGGTCACTTTTCGTGAAACAAATCTCTGCTGCACGAACGCATTGTCCGGAACAGCGGCTCTGAAAGGTTCGGCTTCGGCATGAGTAACTACCGGCTTTTCTTCCGGCACGAACACCTTCGGCGGTTCTGCTTCACGCGGTATTTCCGTACCGCCTACCGGTGCAGAAGCAAGGGCATTTGCAGCTTTTTCGGATAGTATCTTTTCGTTGCTGCGTATGTCTGCTGTCTCTGCAGGGATCTCTTTTTTTGTAAGCACTACATCACGCTTGTTATCGGCATTTAAAATTGCGTTTCGCACACCGAAATTCACCGCGTCGAACACATTCTTGTCAAACGCAAACCGCACTTCGGTCTTTGAGGGACTCACGTTCACGTCGCAAAGTTCAGGCGGCATTGTGATATTCAGCACACACGCAGGAAACTTTCCGACCATGATGCTGTTGCGGAAACCCTCCTCCAGTGCGGTCATGCACACAACGGATTTTACGCTTCTGCCGTTCACGAAAAAATACTGCATCGCACGGTTGCTTCTTGTAAAGAGCGGAGATGACACATACCCCGTGACCGACACGCCGTTCAGTGTGAAATCAACAGGTATCAGGCTCAGAGCGAATTGTTTTCCGAACACCGCATACACAGCTGCAAAATAATCTCCGCTCCCGCTCGTATCGCGTACACACTTGTTGTCACGTATAAAGCGGAAAGCAACCTCCGGGTGTGCAAGGGCTAACCTGTCAACAAGGGATTGTATCTGGTTTCCTTCGGTAACGTCTTTTTTCAGGAATTTTCTCCTTGCCGGAACATTGTAGAAAAGGTCGCGTATAATTATTGTGGTGCCGTCCGGACAGCCGGTACGTTCGTGTTCCTCGATCTCTCCGCCGCTAATCCTGAAGCTGCCGCCCATTTCTGCATCAGCCTCTTTCGTCAGGACTTCTACCTTAGAGACAGCCGCGACCGATGCCAGCGCCTCACCTCTGAATCCGAGCGTAAATATCCTGTCAAGATCTTTCGCGTTCCTTACCTTGCTGGTCGCGTGTCGCAGAAAAGCGGTCGGTATCTCGTCAAACGCTATCCCGCACCCGTCATCGGTTATACGCATGAACGTCACTCCGCCGTTCTTTATCTCAACGGTGATATGCTTCGCTCCCGCGTCTATTGAATTTTCAATGAGCTCTTTTATAACAGAAGCCGGACGCTCTATCACCTCGCCCGCCGCTATAAGCTCAAATACGCTCTTGTCAAGCAGATTTATCTTTGCCAATGTCTTACCTTTCTATTGCCTTTTTATCACCATATTGTGTCTGTCCCACATTTCATTTTCTAATCCGAAAGCGTCCACGTCAGTTCTTTTTTCGGTAAAGCCCACACCTTCATAGCATTTCACTGCTGCGGTATTCTCCGAAAACACATTCAACTGCACCGCGTCAGCCTTTGTTATATCAAAAGCATACTTCAGCGCGAGCCTCAGCAGCTCTTTTCCGACTCCTTTTCCGCGCTGAGCGGGATCCACGATCACAAATTTCAGCATACCCTCGTTAGTTTCAATATTCAGCGAATAGCAGAAAAAACCTATCGGTACGCCGTTGTCATCTGTTGCAACGAACGGACAGTCCGCATACTTAACAGCGAGCTCAGACAGCACATTATCAAAATTATCCTTCTCTATTGGAAACCCGAAGCGTTTCGCACACCACATAGCGTGTGTACGCTCATCGGGTACCCAGTTTTTTATCAGGTCAAAGTCGCGGCATGATATATACGGTCTGAGTCTCATTTCAGCATCTCCTTGAACTCCGCAAGACGCGCATAAGCCTCACGCGGAGTCATATCGTCAAGATCAAGGTTTTTTATCGCCTGTATGACATCATTCTTTGCGATTGATGAGAAGTCGTACTGATCCTTCTGTTCCTCTTCTTCGTTCAGACGTTTTTCAAGGTCGATCTTCGAGCCGAATTCGATATCTTTAAGAGCGATCTTTGCCGCCTCTATCACCTTTGCGGGCAGTCCGGCAAGCTTCGCCACCTCAATACCGTAACTGTTGTCAGTACCGCCGTCCACTATCTTGTGCAGAAACTTTATATCGTCGCCCTTTTTCATTACCGCAACACTGTAATTGCGCACGCCCTTATTGTCCTTTTCAAGCGCGGTGAGCTCGTGATAATGAGTCGCAAACAGCGTCTTGCAGCCTATCTTGTTGTTGATGTATTCGGCAGTGGCTTTCGCTATCGACATTCCGTCAAATGTGGAAGTTCCCCTGCCTATCTCGTCAAGGATCACCAGGCTGTTTTTGGTAGCGTTTTTGAGTATCTCCGCAACCTCGTTCATTTCAACCATAAATGTTGATTGTCCGGCTGCAAGATCATCGCTTGCTCCGACACGGGTGAATATTTTGTCAACTATCCCTATCCTTGCCGAACGTGCGGGAACAAAGCACCCTATCTGTGCCATAAGAGTAATTACCGCGACCTGACGCATAAAGGTGGATTTACCTGCCATATTCGGACCCGTTATTATCAGCAGACGGTTGTCGCTTGTATCGAGCATTGCGTCATTGGGTGTGAACACCCTGTCGGTCAGCATCTTCTCGATGACCGGGTGGCGTCCGTCTTTGATCTCGATAACAGGATCAAGCGAGATGTCCGGACGGCAGAAATTATTCTCCCTTGAAGCATAAGCATAGCTTTGCAGCACATCGACACAGGCTATAGCTTCGGCTGTGCGCTGAACTATCTCAAGCTTTGAAGATATGAAATCCCTGACCTCGGAGAATATCTCGGCTTCAAGCGCAAGTATCTTGTCATTAGCACCGAGTATCTCATTCTCGGTCTTTTTGAGTTCCTCGGTAATGTATCTCTCACCGTTAGTGAGGGTCTGCTTGCGGATATACGTTTCGGGAACCAGAGGTATATTGCCCTTTGAAACCTCTATATAATAACCGAACACACGGTTGTATCCGATGCGCAGGTTCTTTATGCCTGTCGCTTCACGCTCGCGCTCTTCTATCTCTTTGAGTATGTCCTTGCCGCCGCCGGAAATTGCACGCAGCTTGTCCAGTTCTTCATTGAACCCGTCACGGATATATCCGCCGTCTTTCGTAAGTGAAGGCGGATCATCGACTATCGCATTTGCTACAAGTGAAGCTATCTCGGTGAGTGGATTTATCTGCTCATTCAGCTTTGCAAGCAGTCTGATGTCTGAAGCTCCGGCAAGCTTTTCTTTCAGCAGAGGGATATTATTGCAGGTACTTCCGAGTGCAACGACATCGCGCGGACCGGCTGCCCTGTAAACCACTCTTGTTATAAGTCTTTCAAGGTCGTATATGCCTCTGAGACAGTCCCTTGTTTCTTCAAGCAGGACATAATCCGAGACAAATTTCTCAACAGCATCGAGACGCGCAAGAACAGCTGCCGGATCAAGAAGCGGCTGCTCGATCCAGCTTCGGAGTTTTCGCCTGCCCATTGCGGTCTTTGTCTTATCTATAACCCACATCAGCGAACCTTTGCGTTCACCGTTTCTCATAGTTTCGGTAAGTTCAAGGTTGCGGCGTGTGGTGATGCCGATATTCATATAGTCCTCGGTGCAGTGGACAGTAAGGCGGACCGAGCGTTTTATCGCAGCTTTCTGCGTATCATTTATATACCTGAATACCGCAAGAAGGGCTTTTTCGGCAAGCGGTACTTTTGCGAGATCGCCGGTCTGTGAAGGATCATAAAAATACTGCTCATACAGAGCGCTTCTGTCATTCAGAGAAAATTCGTTCTCATCAAGAAGATCACCGACCGCGTTTTCGAGTCTTGCATGAATAAATGCGTTTACTTCCTTATAGTCAATGAATGTATCGTTAAAGAGAAGCTCTGCGGGAACATATCGTGATATCTCCGCATTTATGTCACGTTCAAGAGTCTTTCCCCTTTTTTCAATGGCGTGGAATTCTCCTGTCGAGATATCGGCAAACACCATTCCGCACGCTGACGGCTCACTGCAGAAGCAGGCGATATAGTTGTTCCTGCCCTCGTCGAGCATACTGTCCTCATAGAGAGTTCCGGGAGTAACGAGTCTTATTACATCGCGCTCGACAAGACCTTTTGCAAGAGCCGGATCTTCCATCTGTTCACAGATAGCGACCTTATGCCCCTTGTCGATAAGACGCTTTATGTATTGTTCAGCCGCATGGTACGGGACTCCGCACATCGGGACTCCGGCACGTGAAGTAAGCGTCAGTTCAAGTTCTTTCGATATATTTTCGGCATCGTCATAAAACATTTCGTAGAAATCGCCAAGTCTGTAAAACAGCACACAGTCCTTGTATTTATCCCGGACTTTGAGATACTGTTCAAGCATAGGGGTAGGCTTTTTCTCGCCGTCATTATTTACTGCCATTATCTCACCACACTTAATTATTTAATTTTTACAGCAAATCGGGATATGGCGGCGGACGCGCCGCTGCGAATCCGTGGGCGACACTCTTCTATGGACGGGTGTAGCACCTCGGTTAGTTATTCTCTGCAAATACATATCTGTCGTTTTATGATGTATCTGTTCAAGTTCCGCGGAGCGGTACTGGGTCCAGCGTCACGC
>CAMOKN010000262.1 GCA_946617595.1 uncultured Clostridia bacterium | reverse complement strand
CAGTCGGTCCTGAGTTCGCCGTTTGTGCAGTCGAAAGAATAAAGGTTATAGCTGAGATTCTCGTCTGCGGCGGTAAACCAGAGCCTGTTGTTTCTGTATCCGGCGAGCGAAACTGCTCCGGAGTACTCAAACAGCGGGCGGAACTGGATACCGGTCTCCGCGTTGAGAGTTATTTCATAGATATAGGTCTTGGACGCGGATACTGCCTTGAGGAAGAATTTCCCCTCTGCCGCAGCGTAGTTGATCGTGCCGATCTCGGATTCGCCGAGGCTGGTCCTTACATCGCTGCTGTAGAAGATGCCGGACGCGGTATCGAGCACCACGATGACATTTCTGAGTCCGTCCTGACCGCAGCCGGTGATTATCACATTGCCGTTGTCAGTATAGGCAGCCTTCGGATTGGATATCTCGCAGACCTTCGGCTGTGCTGCAAGACCGCCGAGGGTGTAGCAGTAAACTGCGTTTCTGTTAAGAACCACAGCGTAGTTGCCCACAAGGATCGTGTCGAGCGCATTTTCGACATTGAGCTGATATACCTGTGTCATAAGACCGATATCGGGAGCGTCGGATATCTCGGTAACGGCTACGCTGATCTCACTTTCGGAAGTCTGCGGAACATCTGTTACTGCGGGAACATCGCTTTCGGCGGCTGTCTCATCGGGTTCATCAGTCTCTTCTATAACGATATCGGGCTCATCTGTTTCGGCAGGCTGAGTTGTATCGTCGCCTTCGGGTTCTGTATAATCGGGTGCCTGTGACTGCTCGGGATCCTCAAGTTCGGGATCCTCCGTGATTTCCGAAGATACCGGCTGAACGGAAGCACTGTATGATGTCTCACTGACAGGCTTCTCTGTAACGAACGAGAACTCCGTGGTAGAAGCGGGAACTTCCGGAGCGGCTGTTGTCGAAGCGGTATCGGAATCGCCTCTGAGCGGGTCTTCATCAGCAATAGGCACGAATGTGTCGTCGTTAAGATCCTGCGAAGCGAGCTCTGCGATATTAACGGAAGAGAGATCCCATATATCGCGCAGGCATTTCGCGGGAGCGTAAAGCTTTGCGCCGGCTATTGCCTTATCGGCGGAATTTGTTTCGGCGTAAGCATCTATATCGGCTCTTCCCTTGAGGAGCGTGCCGTCCGAAAGGTAGAGCGCTTCAACTGTAATATCATCTGCATCGGGAACTGCCGAGAACGATACTTTCATATCGCTGTAACACACATTTTCGGCAAAGGAGACATATATATCTGTCATACCCTCGTTCTCGGACGCTGTATTCATGTAGTTGTCTTCTGCGTCCTTAAGTCTCTGCGAAGCGGAGAGCATAGTCTCGGAGGGAACAATATCTATAACGGGGTTCTGACCCGCGATATAGGTGACTGCGCCGACTGTTACCGCGACTGCCGCAGCTGCGCCGACAGCGGTCTTCCAGTGAGTGCTTACGGCTCTTTTCCAGGCGGGAGTTTTAGCGGCTTTAAGGGCGTTCTGACGTATTTTCTCTTCATCGAGAGCGTATCTTTCAAAAAGCTCCTTATAAAAGTCGTTTTTATTCATCAGGCTGTTCCTCCTTTCCTATTGATTTTAAGGGCATTAAAGATCGAATTTCTTCTTCTGGCGTTCTATTGTACGATAGAGCTTATTTTTCACGGAAGAAAGGGTAAGATCAAGCTCTCTGGCGATCTCGTCGAGCTTCATATCGCATACGAAATGCAGATAGAAGATACGGCCGATAACGGGATCGTCTCTTGCGATATCCTCGAAGATCTGTTTTGCGAGCATCTCGTTGCAGAGTACGTCTTCAAGGCTTTTCTGCTCTTTTGACATCTCGGCTTCGATCTCGACCATCTGTTCTTCGGTATAATCAGCGAAGCTTGTGCTTACGCTGTTTTTCTTGATCGAGCCGAAGTAATTTCTGCATTCAAACTTCGCGATATTGATAACAAAAGCCTCAGCGCTTTCGATATCTTCGTACCCTTTTTTGGCAATGCGCTGATAAAAACGGGTATAGATATTCTGAACGATGTCCTCGGAGTCCTGCACGCTGCCGCATTTGCTGACAACGAAGCGCGACACCGCTTTGAACGTATCGCCATAGACTTTGTTGAAATAGGCATCAAGCGCATCGCTTCCCAAAAAGCTCACCTCGCTTTTTACCCCCTACATATAGGTAGTAGGAGATTTGGTCAAAAAAGTTTCAGATTGCCCGAAATTTTTCCGAAAATTTTTATTATCGGCTGACGGAAAATTCTGTATATTGTGTAAAAGTTACTGCAAAATACAATATGTTGATATCAGTCGTTATTTGCGTCTTTTTCCGCATCGGAAGGCGCGACCCGCTCATAAAGCTCGTTGTACTTTGCTCTTACCGCGGGAGCGAAACCGCCGATCATATTATATAAAGTACGCTTGTCCGGGTTGAAGATAACGGCAAGATCGCCGTACTTGTCGGACTCGCTCACGATATAGAACATTCCCACACCTGTCTCGTCATGGGCAATAACGCTCACATCCGCGTTCACCGCCTTGTCGCCGGTATATTCCGCGATCTCCTTTACCGAGCGGAGGCTTACCGTAATAAGGCGCTTGCGCTTGCGCTTTCCGATGATCTTGTCGATATCGAGGTCATCGTTGGTCACGATATACTCGTACTCTATAAAGGTACCCTGTATCAGCCAGACCAGCCCCCATACAACTGCCGCAGAAAGCGCGATCACGAGTATCCACAGCCCGAATGCGCCGAGAAAGAACACAAATGCCGCAACAAGCAGCAACGCAGCCGCAAGATATAGTCCGCGAAGAAACATATCCCTGCCGGTGGACTGCTTGGTGACAAGCTGTTCCGAAAATCTGTCCATTGATATTATCCCCTTTTGAAATATACTATATAATAAACATATATTATTTATTATATCACAAATCAACAAATAATACAAGTCCTTTTTGTGCAATATTTTGCTGCCGGCAAAACACTATCGCAGAAAGAAAAAACTTGACTTTTTTCATAAAATTGTATATAATTAAAATGTGTATTTTTTCTGTTATGGTTAAAATATGCGGTTTAAATCTTACAATTCAAAGGAGCCTCGGGAGGTATGAACAAAATGGCAAGCATAACCCTCGTTACAGGCGGAGCAGCAAGCGGAAAAAGCCGCTGGGCGATCTCATATTTCAGGACGTGCGACAATGTTCTTTACATGAATACGAGTCCCGAGATGCCCGAGGAGACGCTCCACCGACTGGAGTATTCCACAAAGGAAAATGAAGTTGAATGGGAGATTGTGAACGATGTCAAGGATCCCGTTCCGCTGATAAAGGATCACAAGTTCTTCATTTTAGATGATCTCGGAAGCTACGTCGCAAGCCTTATGCGCGAAAAAGCCGCCGATATCAACAATATCACAAAGGAAGAGTATGAAACGATACGTTCCGAGGCTGTCAACAAGGTCATAGAATGTATGGATAAGGTAGTTGAGATAAACGGAGCTCTCGTCATAATCACCCTCGAACCCGGATTCTCGGTAATGCCCCTCAGCAGCGAGCAGACATCTTTCAGAGATATACTCGGTGCGGTAAACCAGCGTATTGCAAACACCGCCCAGGAGGTTTACCTCTCCGTAAGCGGTATTCAGTTCAGAATAAAGTAAGCAACAGTATCAACCGGCAATGAAAGGACAGGAATAAAGCCATGACATTAGATCAGCTTATTAATTTTGCAAGAAGCAAAAACGCGTCCGACGTGCATCTTACCGTTGGCGCTCCTACATCTATCCGTATAAACGGCGACCTTAAAAAGTTCGATATGAAGGACGACGATACAAACAAGCTTATCCTCTCCATGCTCTCCGCAGATCAGGAAAGACGCGTCGGCGAAGGTCGTGATATCGACTTCTCCTTCACCTGCTCTACCGGCGGACGCCAGAGAGTCAATGTTTACCACCAGAACGGCGGTAAGCTTGCCGCTGCTATCCGACTGCTCAACGAACACGTTCCCTCATTCAAGGACATCATGCTCCCGAATGCGGCTATCGAGCTTACCAAAGAGATGAAGGGACTTATCCTCGTTACCGGGCCTACCGGTTCCGGAAAGTCCACCACTCTTGCAACAATGGTAGATCAGATAAACAACGTCCGCCCCTGCCACATTCTCACAATCGAGGATCCTGTCGAGTATATCTACGAGCCCAAGCTTGCTACTATCCACCAGCGTGAGATCGGCACCGACGTTTCCGACTTCAATACCGCGCTGCGAAGCGGCCTTCGTGAGAATCCGGACGTTATCCTCGTCGGAGAGATGCGTGAATTCGAAACTATACGTTTTGCTATCACCGCTGCCGAAACAGGACATCTCGTTCTCGGTACTCTCCATACCACAGGCGCTGCGCAGACAGTCAACCGTATCATCGACGTATTTCCGTCCGAAGAGCAGAACCAGATCCGCATGCAGCTCTCCCAGAACCTCAGAGGCGTTATCTCGCAGGCGCTCCTGCCCTGCATCAACACAGACAGAGGACGTGTTGCGGCATTCGAGATACTCATAAACAACGACGCCTGCGCAAACGATATCCGTACCGAAAAGACCCACCTTATCGAGCAGGTAATGGCTTCCAACGTTTCAGCCGGAATGAGGACCATGAACGAGAGCCTTAAGAGACTTGCCCGCGACGGCGTCATCACCCGTGAAGTGGCTATGATGTACAGCCCGGACAAGGAAGAATTCAGAAAGATGGTTTGATTTACGCACAAAGATCCTATGCACTCTT
>CAMOKN010000261.1 GCA_946617595.1 uncultured Clostridia bacterium | reverse complement strand
TATAGTGCATCTTATCAGCCATGCCTTTATATGCTCGTCACTGTTGAAGCTGCCTTGATATGTAAACAGTTTCAGGAAAACATCTTGTGCAATATCCTCGGCATCGGCAGGATTTTTCACTATAAACAACGCGGTATCTGTCACTGTCCTGCGATATAGTTCTATGTATCGGTCAAGATCGAGTCCGGACATCGACCCACTTCCTTTCACTCAAAAGCGCTTTCTGTACTTAAAACAATTGGGAACGGCTAAAAGTATAACTCCTTTTTAAAAATCGGCATTATCGACAATATTATACATCAGTTTTGCAGCAAATGCAACAAAGGCGCAGATAAACGGTGCGTTTGACGAAATGGAAAGGCGGCTCACACTGTTCGGACCGACGCTGGAAAAAGAAGTCGCTTGCGCTTGAGAATTTCGAGAAAACGCTTCGCTTGAGATTGGGGCGCGTCTGTCGGTCATCCCCCTCTCTGGCTTTTGCTTTGCAAAAGCTTCACCTCGCCCCAGCGGGGGAGTCACCCCAAACCCTGCTTCTTTTCGGACGCGAAAAGAAGCAAAAGCGAATAGCTTCGCGATTAAATTATAAAGTTTCTGCTTTTTTGATAAACTAAAGCACAGAGCAATTTATAAATGCTCTGTGCTTTTCTTGTTACGCTATGTTGTGAGTATCAGCTCACCGGTAATTATTCAACTGTTGCAGGCTTTATGGAAGTGATGTGCGGATTAGCGCCGTTATACCAGTAGAGGAAGCCTTCCATATCCACGATGCTGTTTATAGTCAGATTCTTGACAGCCTGATAAACTTCTGTTTCGGGTCCGCAGAGATAGGATTCAACTGTGTATGTATTGTTGATCCCGCTGTAAGCAGCCTTGAAGTAAAGGTCGCTTCCCTCTTCGCCTGAACCGTCATAGCTGTAAAGGAAGTTTGTCTCTTTTTCTTCTGCATCAAGTATGGGCATTATCTTCATACCCTTGAAGCATACCAGACGGTTCATATATTTCGCAAGCTCGTCTGTTCCGAGATACTGTGTAACATCTATCGGCTCAGCGATATAGGTACCGTCGAGGATCTCAAATTCAGCGTCTGTGATCTCAACTTCGCCGGACCATTCAGCCTTGTAACCGGTAACCTTTATTTTGGTTCCCGGTACAAGCTTATCATAGTCTTCCTTTGAGCAGGGCATATTATAAAGGAAGTATCCTCCCTCTTCGGTCTGGGTATAGAACGAAGCGTTTCCGACTCCGTTATTCTCCCACCAGCCCTGCTTAGCCTGAACATAAGTCTCTACAGTTACCTTTGAATCGAGGTCTGCTGCCATAAATTCATCATAGCTCATTGTAGAAACGGTATCTTCAACAGGCGGAACTTCTGAAGGCTTTACAGAAGTGATATGCGGATTTGCGCCGTTGTACCAGTAGAGGAAGCCCTCCATATCAACGATCTCGCCCACTTTAAGATTTTTTACAGCCTTATAAACTTCAGAATCAGGACCGCAGAGATAGGATTCAACAGTATATGTGTCATTGATACCGCTGTATGCAGCCTTGAAGTAAAGGTCGCTTCCCTCTTCGCCCGAACCGTCATAGCTGTAAAGGAAGTTAGTCTCATTTTCGTTGGCATCAAGAATGGGCATAACTTTCATTCCTTTGAAAGTAACGAACTCATTCATGTGCTTCTGAAGCTCGTCGGTGCCGAGAAGTGCAGTAACATCTACAGGCTTTGCGATATAGCTGCCTTCGAGTATCTCATAGGTCGCATCGAGTATCTCGACTTCGCCGGACCATTCAGCCTTGAAGCCTGTGACTCTGATCTTTGTGCCTGCGGTAAGCTTGTCATAATCTTCCTTTGAGCAGGGCATATCATAAATAAAGTATGCGCCCTCTTCGTTCTGGGTGTAGAATGTGGCAACTCCGCCTACGCCTTCTTTTTCCCACCAGCCCTGCTTTGCCTGAACATAAGTTTCGACAGTTACTTCTGTTTCAAGTTCCGCTGCCATAAACTCATCATGAGTCATGATCTTTGCGGCAGGCTTTGTTTCGTTTTCACCGGAAGTGTCTTTTGTTGCATCGGCTGCGGTGTTGTCCGATGAAGCCGGTGCAGCGGCAGTAGTAGTTGTTGTTACGTCAGATGATGTGTTATTGTTGTTCTGACCGCATGAAGCAGCCGAAACTACAAGCGCAGCTACAAGGGTTGCTGCAATTACTCTTTTCTTCATATTTACCTCCGTCCCTGTAAGGGAAATTCATACGGCTATAACTTTTTTCTGCCGTATATTTATTGTTTCATGGCACAACTATATTATACACGAAAAAAACATCAAGTCAACAGTTTTTTCAATCATTCAGCACATTCAACAATCCCCGGCACCGGCTGAGAATATTTTCATTATATTTTAACCACTGTAAGGTAAAATAGCATCAAAAAACTTGACATAAATGGCTTATTGTGTTAAAATAGAATAGATTTTGCAGATAACAGAGGTGAGATGCAATGGCTGCCGACCCCAACGGGCGAAAACGACAATATATACCGGACGGGAGGCTGTCCGCATCTTTCTGATGCAGCAGGCGGTCTTTCCCGTATGATCCTGTCCGTCGCAAAGCGGACAAGATCTGAACCTTTTCCCACAAGGAGAGATCGCTATGATAAATATTTACAGATCATCAGAAACAGGTCTGGCGGAGCTTGAAGAACTTGAGCCCGGCTGCTGGATCTCCGCAGTTGCACCTACCGAGGCTGAGATATCCAAGCTTGAAACAGAGCTTTCGGTTGACCGCGACTTTATTCGTTCAGCACTTGACGAAGAAGAATCCTCGCGTATTGAAAACGATGAGGGAAAGACACTTATAGTCCTTGACTACCCTGTTGCGGAGAAGAATGAAGATGACACATTCTCTTACTCAACGCTCCCTATGGGCATAATACTGACGGATTCAAACGTTCTGTCCGTAAGCCTGACACAGAATTCTATCATAGATGATTTTGCGAAAGGTATAGTTAAGAATGTGAATACACGCTTCAAGACACAGTTCGTGTTCTGCATTCTTCTGCGTATCGCCGCCAAATACCTCCAGTACCTGAAACAGATCGAAAAGATCTTCAACTATGTTCAGAAGCAGCTGCATACATCAATGAAAAACGAGCACCTTATCCAGCTGCTCGGTTTGCAGAAATCGCTTATTTATTTCTCGACATCGCTGAAATCGACCGAAACAGTTCTCGAAAAAATACTGCGCGGCCGTGTCATAAAGCTTTATGAAGAAGATCAGGAACTCCTTGAGGACGTTCTCGTCGAAGTTAAGCAGGCTATCGAGATGAGTAATATCTACTCGAATATCCTGTCCAATACCATGGATGCCTACTCCAATATCATTTCCAACAATATGAACCGCGTTATGAAAGCTCTGACTATCATAACAATAGTTCTTGAAATACCGAATATAATCTTTGCGTATTACGGAATGAACACCGACCTTCCCCTGCCATATACGTGGGTAGCGATAGTGCTCGCTGTCGTGCTCGCAGCTATCGCAACAATTATCCTTCTCCGAAGCAGATTCCTTAAATAGAAGATGAACAGAAAGTATCGGTTATTTCAATTCAGAAGTTCATCGCTGCTGATCACCATTATCCATACTTCTCCGTTATTAATCACAATAAAACAGACCGATGACATTTATACAATTTGTCATCGGTCTATAATTATCAGCATTTTGCACCAAGCATTGCTTTATCGTCGTCCGGCTCCTTTTCTTTGACCGCAGTGTTTCTGCCAAACCTCTCTATTGCTGCATCTGCGGCTTCACGGACTGCCTTTTCGCCGATATGCTTATGGAAATAGCAGGCACGCTCGTCCTTTGCGAGATAGCTGCCGCACTTTGCCATGCCTTCCGCCATACAGCCGCCTCCGCATTCACGGAAATGCTCACATTCGACACATTCCGGGTTTGCGTTACTCAAAATTTCGCTTATATACTCCGATGCACTCTGAGGCTGATCCACGGTTTCAAAAAACAGACCTCCGGCGACCTGCTCAAGCTCTTCAACGGCAAGCTCACGCTCCTCATCGCTGAACGACATAATGAATTTATTGACCTCGTCACGGGTTGCCTTACAGCCGTGTTTTGAAGCGAACTCCTTGACCTTATTGT
>CAMOKN010000260.1 GCA_946617595.1 uncultured Clostridia bacterium | reverse complement strand
GGGGCTGACCGACAGACCAGCCCGGCTTCGTCGGCTTTCCTTGTATTCGACGCGGCTATCTCATTTTCTCTGTTCAAAGCGGTTTTTAGAGGTACCCTTAAGGCAATACCCCAAAGACAAATATCCGCCCGTTATCGCCATATATTCCATAATACAGACAGATCCAGCGTTATGAGCCAACATATAGATATTATAACAGAAAACGGCATTAAAGTCAATAGAATTATACGAATACAAAGAAAAAACGGCCTGTCTTTTGTCTATAATCACAAGAAAAACACTGCAAAATATACACACCGCAAAAGCATTCTATACTGTCAGTAATTACGCCGGCGTCAGAAATATACCAAAACCCATCAGACGACAGGACGTCGTACAGAAGGTTTCCAAAGACGCGCACGATGCGCGTATAAAAAGAAACCTTCGAGACAGCGGGTGTATGCATCTTTCTCCCGAAAACAGTGACCGGATCAGCCTGCGAAAGATCCAGCGTCAGTCTTTATTGACAATACAGCATTTTTCTGATATAATATTAAAGGATCAACTCACAAAGACTTTGCAGACATCACGCACTCTTTATGCGTTAACAGTCTGAACAGAAGGAGCAGCAATGGTAACAGTATTTGAACACAAACAAAGCATAGGATTATCCGGGATACAGAATGCCCGCGAACTGGGCGGTTATCGGACAGAGGACGGACGCACCGTTAAACGCGGTGTCCTCCTGCGCACCGCAAGACTTTCACAAGGTACCGAAGATGACTTCCGCAGACTGAGAGAGGTGTATCACCTTGCGAAGATCATTGATCTGCGTTCTGACGAAGAGATCTCAGGTTCTCCCCAAATGGCATTGTTTACGGGAAAATATGCTTCTGACCCGGATCCTGTTATTGA
This sequence comes from uncultured Clostridia bacterium, assembly GCA_946617595.1. Classification (GTDB taxonomy): domain Bacteria; phylum Bacillota; class Clostridia; order Oscillospirales; family Ruminococcaceae; genus Ruminiclostridium_E. Next base: position 2,420 of record CAMOKN010000260.1, on the reverse strand, counting down.
GGACGCGGAGTATATCAATCTTCCTGTGGTAGATCTTAAAAAAATGATGGAATTTGCTCCTGAACAGTTTCCGGATGGCGTGATCCCAAAGGCTACAGATCTGATACAGATGCTCACCATATCCATTGAAGCAGGATTTATAAGCGATGAGCTATACTTCGGTTTTCTCGATGAAGAACTCGGCAGAAGCAGCTACTCACGTTTTTTCCGTGAACTCATCACGCTTGATGAAGGAAGATCGATCCTATTCCACTGCACACAGGGAAAAGACAGGACCGGAGTTGCCGCAATGCTCATACTCTCAGCGCTCGGAGTACCCGAAGATGTCATAATAGAAGATTATATGCTCACCAACACCTTCAATGAGGTACTGATAGAAAAAGAGCTTATGATGCTCCGAAAATCGGGCAGAGTTCCCCCAGATAAGATCGACACATATCTGATGGCAATGGACGGAGTGAACAAAAAGACCATGACGAATGTAACAGATCATGTCAAAAAGAATTACGGCTCTGTTAAAAATTATATCATTGAAGAACTCGGACTTTCCGAAAAAGACATCACTATGCTCAGATCCAGATTTTTGACTGAGGAATAACTTATAACAGAACAGACCCTTGAGATCCGTATATATGAACGTATCTCAAGGGTCTTTTTTCATCTTATGGGTACCTCTAAAAACCGCTTTGAAAAGAGAAAATGAGGTTCCCTTATATAAATCAGCGCAAACTCCTGCCGACGGTTCCTGCGATGTCTCTCCAATTCAGTTCAAGACTTTCCTATCGTAAGGTTTTTCAGCCACCGTTCCTTTTTCAGCCAGAAGTGGAATATAACGACCTTGACTATATCAAGCAGCTTCACCGCAAGATACATCATCACCGGTCCTATGTCTGTAAGAAGACCAAGCAGAAACAGCATCGGAAGCATCACGAGAATAGTTACCGCCGAATCCGCGTATGCCCCCATAGCGGTATCACCTCCGGCTCTTGCGACCGCCTGCTGTGCGTTCATATACACCCATACCGGCATAAAGAACGACATCATTACCACCATATCCCTGCATATCTGTACCGCGCCGGCGCTTAGTCTTCCGAATACGAGCGGAATGATAAACGTTGTTGAAAATCCGAAAAACATCATAAATACACCGAAGACAGCCGAGCCTGAAAGCAGCCATGTTTTCTGCTGTCTTGCCTTTTGCAGATCTCCCTCACCAAGCGTTTTTCCAAGAATAACGCCGGTCGCGGAATATATCCCTCCGAATGCGACGAAAAACAGATTAGCTATAGCAAAGCTTGATGCCATTCCCGAAACGACATCTGCTCCGCCTCTGCCGTTATATATAGCAGTAGTAACTGTTTCCGACAGACTCCATACCATTTCACAGAACAGAACGAGAGAACCCTTTTTCAATATCGCTCTGAACATCTTTCCGTTGACTCTGAATAACTGCGTCAGCTTAACCGCGAATGCAGGTCTGGTTTTTATGTATATGCCGATGAATGCGACCAATTCAAATATTCTCGCGATCACTGTCGCAAGAGCCGCACCGCGTACTCCCAGCATCGGAAATCCAAGATTTCCGTATATCAGCAGCCAGTTGAACAGCGTATTAATCAGCGTCGCGATTATAGTTACGATCAGCGGCGTCATTACTCTTCCCATATCACGCAGCGAACTCGCAATACACATAGAGATCGTCATCGGAAAACCTACAAAGAACATTATCTGTATGTATTTCACGCCCTCATCGAGTATCATTCCGGCTTCGGTATTACCGATAAGCAGCAGAGAAAGCACCTCTCTCGGGAATACAAGACACACAAAGATATACGGCACGAACGCGGCAAATCCCATTATCAGCTTGAACCTGAATGCCTGCTGCATTCCCTGCTCATCTCCTGCGCCGAAAAACTGTGTCATAAAAATGCCGCCTGCCATACATATCGCATTCAGATATACCATAAATACGAACAATATCTGCCCGGCAACATTGACGCCCGACATGGACACGTCACCGAGTCCGGATACCATGAAATTATCGATCAGTGAGACAAGGCTCTGTATGAGCTGCTGAAGCATTATAGGCACTGCTAAAGCAAGTGCCTTTCCATAAAATTTCCGTGTGCCGAACAATCTGCTCACGGCTTTTTCGTTATTCATTTTTCTCCTTTTGAACCCCCTTAATTTATTACTCCAAATTATGCCGTGCAATTTTATCAGACGTTGAAGCACTCATTATATCATACAGATATAGGTTTGTCAATACAGTTTTTCACACAATTGCACATTTTACCGGAAAATACAGAACAATAGGGTACCTCTAAAAACCGCTTTGAAAAGAGAAAATGAGATAGCCGCGTCGAATACAAGGAAAGCCGACGAAGCCGGGCTGGTCTGTCGGTCTTCTGTCGGTCATC
>CAMOKN010000259.1 GCA_946617595.1 uncultured Clostridia bacterium | reverse complement strand
TGGAACCAGTCTTTATAAGGTGTTTCCCAGCGCTTTGCACGGACTTCTCTGAATGCCCAGAAATCTCTTCCGACATGATTGAAAACGCCGTCAATAACGACTCTTATACCGTTTTCATGGAGAGCGTCGCAAACCTTTTTGAAATCGGCGTTAGTACCGAGTCTTCTGTCTATTTTTGTATAGTCAACTGTGTCGTATCCATGATATGCGGACTCAAAGACAGGCCCGAAATAGACAGCATTGCAGCCGAGATCCTTGATATGGGGAATATTATCTATCACATCGAGGATCCTGCTTACGGGTTCACTTGTGTAGTCGTTCTTTTCGAGGGCTCCGCAGTAACCGAGAGGATAGATGTGATAAAACGATGCTTTCTGATACCATTCCATAGTATAAACACTCCGTTTCAAATATTGGTATTGTTATTATATCATATTTCGCATAATTTGTCATCAGTTTTTTTAAAAATTGTGCAAATAATACAAAATAACTTTTGCTTTATTGTTTCAAAGGAGTACGAGTTTAGTGTATTCAAGTTGCATAACAGTTAGCTTTTGCTAACTGTTATATTTGTACAAATTTTACAAATATGAGATAAAAAATTGTCTAATAAAATCAGTAGCTTTTTTCAGACGTTTGTGATATAATCAGTATGTGTATATGTGTTATATTTTTCACATAATGAGCGGACGCTGTGCGGCGATCCAATAAAAGGAGGTTCTATAAATGAGTTCCACACAAAAAGTAAAAGTTGCTTTTAATGGTACTGCCGAGCAGGAAAAAGCGCTCCGCAGTATGATCAGAGAGCACAAGGGACAGGCTGGGGCGCTTATGCCTATCCTTCAGAAAGCGCAGGAGATATACGGCTATCTTCCTATAGAAGTTCAGTCGATAATTTCCGAAGAAACAGGCATACCGATGGAGAAGATCTACGGTGTTTCTACATTCTATGCGCAGTTCTCCCTTTATCCCAAGGGTAAGTACCGTGTTTCAGTATGTCTCGGTACAGCATGCTATGTTAAAGGCTCCGGCGATATTTTCAATGAACTGAAGAATATCCTCGGTATCGAAGAGGGTCAGTGTACGGCTGACGGAAAGTTCTCGCTCGATGCCTGCCGCTGCATAGGTGCTTGCGGACTTGCGCCTGTTATGACGGTAAACGACGATGTTTACGGAAAACTTACTAATGATATGCTTAAAGGCATTCTTGAAAAATACGCGGATTGAACGCAAAACTAATACCACATACAAAAATGAAAGGAATATTCAGATATGGAGCGTAAAGTTTTAATTTGCGGCGGTACAGGTTGTACCTCTTCCGGAAGCATGAAGATTGCCGACAAGCTTGAAGAAGAGATAAAGAAAAAAGGTATTGACGATCATGTAAAGGTTGTTAGAACAGGATGCTTCGGTCTCTGTGCTCTCGGTCCGATCATGATAGTATATCCCGAAGGAACATTCTACTCGATGATGAGCGCAGATCACATCGAGAGGATCGTTGAAGAGCATCTTGTAAATGACCGCATCGTTGAGGAGTATGTTTATGAAGAGACAAAGACTCCCGACGGCATCATTGCATACAATGAGACAAACTTCTATAAGAAGCAGCATCGTGTTGCACTTCGCAACTGCGGTGTTATAGATCCCGAGAACATCGATGATTACCTCGAAAAAGACGGTTACAAGGCTCTCGAAAAGGTCGTTACAGAGATGACGCCTGAGCAGGTTATCGATGTTATAAGCAAATCCGGACTTCGCGGACGCGGAGGCGGTGGATTCCCCACAGGCAGAAAGTGGCAGATGGCTCGTACTATCGTTCCCGTTGCGGATCAGAAGTATGTATGCTGCAACGCCGATGAAGGTGACCCGGGCGCATTCATGGATCGTTCCGTTCTTGAAGGTGACCCTCACGCTATCATCGAGGCTATGGCAATTGCCGGCTACGCTATCGGAGCTACAAAGGGATTCGTATATGTAAGAGCAGAGTATCCTATCGCTGTTCACAGACTCCAGGTAGCTATCGGACAGGCTCGTGAAAGAGGATATCTCCGCAAGAAGCTCTTCGGCAGCGATTTTGAGTTTGACCTTGACGTACGTCTGGGTGCAGGCGCATTCGTTTGCGGTGAGGAAACAGCTCTTATCACATCTATCGAAGGCAACAGAGGCGAACCCAAGCCGCGTCCTCCTTTCCCGGCTGAAAAGGGTATTTTCGGAAAGCCTACTGTAAACAATAACGTTGAAACATACGCAAACATTCCTCAGATCATACTCAAGGGTGCTGACTGGTTCGCATCTATGGGTACCGAGAAGTCAAAGGGTACCAAGGTATTCGCACTCGGCGGCAAGATCCACAATACAGGACTTGTTGAGATCCCTATGGGTACTACTCTCCGCGAGATCGTATTCGAGATCGGCGGCGGTATCCCGAACGGAAAGAAGTTCAAGGCTGCTCAGACCGGCGGTCCTTCCGGCGGATGCATTCCTGCAGAGCACCTCGATGTTCCGATCGATTACGATAACCTTATCGCTATCGGCTCTATGATGGGCTCCGGCGGACTTATCGTTATGGACGAAGACAACTGTATGGT
>CAMOKN010000258.1 GCA_946617595.1 uncultured Clostridia bacterium | reverse complement strand
TTGATGATGAAGGCGGCTCTGTCTTCAATCAGACGGGTGTTGATGCAATAAAGTCGGGCCTCTATAACGGCAGGGCTGTCTCGATAGCATTCCGCTCAGATCAGTCAAGACCGGGTCAGGGACTTTCCGAAGACTCATTCATCAGCTTCGTGGACAAGGACGGAAACAAGACCGATGATCAGCTTGCGGAATACTGGGCGCATTACACATACGATAAAGAGTATGACCCATCCGACAAAAAATCTGTAAACAAAGCGGTAGAAGCAAATCACGCTGTTTGTGTTGTGGGCTACGATGATAACTTCCCGAAGGAATACTTCAATGACCCCAAAGGCACTATAGGCGGCAACGGAGCTTTCCTCGTAAAGAACAGCTGGGGAACATCAGTGACCGATGAAAACGGTGAGATCGTATCAACCTGGGGAAATGCCGGTACAGGTTATTTCTGGCTTTCTTATTACGACCAGAGTCTTACGCTTGCCGAAAGCTTCGACTTTGACACTTCCGAAGATCACTTTTCGCGCAATATAGATATGTATGACTTCCTTGCATCATACGAGAATTATTCCGTGTCTTTCGACAGCGATGTATATATGGCAAATGTATTCACTGCCCAAAACAACTGCACCGCTCGCTACATAGGACTTGAAACTACGGAAGCCGATGCAGACGTCCAGTTCAGCGTTTATCTGCTTTCGGACGATGCCAAAAGCCCTGTTGACGGGATCTGTGTCGCGACCGCAGAGGATCATTTCAATTATGCCGGCTATCACGTTGCGGATATCGGCAAGACATGCTATATCCCGAAGGGGGAAAAGTATTCAATAGTTATCAAAGCAAAAGCAGACGATAAGAGCACGGTCTTCTATAAAGAGCTGACGAATAAGAAATTCTATGCAAAAGAAGATGAAGATGTTTATTATTATGCAAAGGGTGTAGTTAATCCCGGTGAGAGCTATATAGGAACGAGCCTTGACGACAGCAGTGCATGGACTGACTGGTCTGACATCACGACCGAGCTAAGAACGATGAATGTCGATCTGAACGATGACAGCTTTGAGTATGATAATCTTCCGATCAGAAGCTATCCGCAGACCGAGGCACTCACGATCATCAATGTGAATACCGACATGGAAAAGGACACATACGCTGTCGGCGAGCAGATCGATGGTGCAGTAGTAGTCGAAAACAACAGCATTATTGAATTCACCGAGGATGATGATCTGGAGATTGTTCTTACTATAGGTCAGACCGAAGAATTTACCCTTGCAAAGATAGGATCCCTCAAGCCCGGCGAAATAAAGACCTTTGTATATCATTACACCGTGAAGAACAAGGATGCAGCAGCGGGCGAGATAACCAGCCGCGTCAAAGTTAAGCTTTTCGGTGAATATATCGACTACGGTGCGCTGTTCGACGAAACGCTGACCTTCACCGAGAAAGCTGTCAGTGCATCTTCATCGACCGACGGTGCGGCAGACAAGAACCCGGCTACCGGAAACGATCTGTTCTCTGTTGTGATACTTGCGGGTGCGGCGGCAGTTATCGCTGCGGCAAGCAGAAAGCGCAGATAACGCCGGTTGTAATAAGATTATCGGTGTATCCGATGCATTCCGGATATATTGATATATACAAATTTATTCAAAGGAGTATGATAACATGAACAAAAAGCTCAGAAGAACGATCAGTGCAGTGCTCGCAAGTGCAGTAATGCTCACTGCGATGGCAGGTACACAGGTGATTGCGTCAGCAGACAGCACCGCTGTTACCGCAACTGCGACAGCCGAAAAGACCTACAAGGTCACAAGCAAGAGCGTAAACACTTATTTATAAGCATACAGCGATCAGAAACAAAAGACAAAGCTCTACTTCATAAACGGAGTCAACGATGTTCCTTATATGGAGATCGATGACATGGTACAGTACCTGATAGGTCTGATGCAAATGAACAATCACGGGACCTACAATCTTAAGGTGGAAAAAGACGGCGATACCGTTACCCTCGCAAGAGAGAGCGGCTATACGGCAACGATCAACTTTGCCGATGACACCATTTTTTACTGGGATTTTGACGGCTTCATCACAGCGGAAAGCAAGACTCTGATAGATATTATCCTCACGGTCTGGGATACTGCCGATGGGATCACCGGACTGAAAACAGTCAAATCTACCGAACGCTACGGCACCCCCGTTACTATGAACGCAGCAGATTACAGCATAGATTTTGTTCGTAATGGAGACAAGTATTACATACCCGTTCAGACTTTCTCCGATATATTCCTGTCACCCGGCATGTTAGGTGTGGCTCTCTATAACGGAAGATCTCTCATATTCTGTCGCGGAGAACAAGCAGAATTTTACGTTGACGGCAAATACACCCAGCTCGGACAGGTGTATTACGGAAAGAACGGCAAGTACGCGACCAATAAGATCAGCGAGGAGCTTGCATCATTCAGCGCGTGTGAGTTCTGCTTTGCAATGGATAATCTTTACGGATTGAGAGAAAAGCACAGTATAGACAGCTTCAAAACACTTTTACTGCAGAGAGAGTCCGGTTACAAGCTGTTTTCGACAAAATCAAAGACAATAGACAAAGAGCTTCACTCAATAGTTACCGATGTCATTGATGACAGACACACCAGTTATAATATAAGTTCTTACGCTTCCGGAGTTGATTATGTAGATACTCTTGATGAAAAATACGGCGGCGGATACGCTATAAGTACGCTCGCCGACAGCTTCAGTGCACATAGGACTGAAAGAGCAAAGTTTTATCCCGACGGTGTTTCCGCTTACGAAGAGGTCGGAGATACAGCATATATCACGTTAGACAAATTCATAATGGATATGGCATTTATCGATAAACTCGATTACAATGATCCGAGTACCATTGCGGGTACTTTCGGCGCGATCTCGTATGCGGTCAACAAGATAAACCGCAAGGACAGCCCCATAAAGAATGTTGTTCTTGACCTTTCCTGCAATACCGGCGGAGATGCTGACGCGGCAGTATTCACTATCGCAGCTTTCCTCGGCAAGGCAGGCATCAGTGTCGAAAACTCAAAGAGCGGCGCTTTCGTAACGAACTACTACAAGGCTGACACGAACTTCGACGGCAAATACAATTCCAAAGATACACTCGCAGGCAAGGGGCTCAACCTCTACTGCCTCACTTCCGACGTAAGCTTCTCCTGTGGAAACCTCGTTCCCTGCGTATTCAAGGAAGACAGCCATGTATCCATAATCGGTCAGAAGTCCTCCGGCGGCGCTTGCACGGTAGGCACTATCTCCACGGCAACAGGCGCGGTAATGAACATTTCCAGCAACTTCCGCCTGAGCTACACCAAGAACGGTTCGTTCT
>CAMOKN010000257.1 GCA_946617595.1 uncultured Clostridia bacterium | reverse complement strand
GAAATCAAGCTATGAACGCCTGATACTTCGTCAAGTCTCCTGACCGTGCGCCAGCACGGTGTCGTCGGCTTTCCTTGTATCCGACGTCCCTATCTTGATCTCTCTGCTCAAAGTGTTTTTTAGAGGTACCCATAAAAAACGGAGATATAAATGATTCTATATTGTGATTACTGCGGAGCGCAGATAGACACCGAAAGGTATCTGTCATGTCCCTGCTGCGGCGGTTCGTACAGCAGGAACGTCAATTCTACGGTAACAAAAGCGGAGCCGTCAGAACCCGAAGGAACGGGAATACAGAATGAAACAACAGAAAGCAGTCTCATGAATGAGATGCGTAAGAGCAGCGATCCCAGAAAAAACATTGCCGCTGTAAAGATCGCAGTCGCAGCAGCGGTACTGATCGTTATTGCGTTTCTTGCGATCAAGCTCGGAGGGGTCATATCCCGTACCGGTCAGGACAATTCCTCCGGAAACGTCACAGACAGTTCTTCACCGGCGTCGAGTGAAAACATTACCGGATCATCGATCCAAAAAGGAGAAAAAGTATCATGAAAATAAGACTTGGAGTATTTTTCGGCGGAAAGAGCGTTGAGCATGAAGTCTCCGTGATCTCGGCATTGCAGGCTTGCAGATCGCTGAACAAGGACAAATATGAGGTCATACCGATATACATTACAAAGAACACCGAATTTTACATAGGTGAAAATATCGGAAAGATAGAAGCATACAAAAATATCCCCGCTCTGCTGAAAGAAAGCAGCCGGGTCATTCCGGTCGGAAATAACGGCACCGTTGAGCTGCTGCACTATCCGATGAAGAAATTCGGGAATAACGTTGCGGCGGTGATAGACTGTGCGCTTCCGATAGTTCACGGTACAAACGTCGAGGACGGCGCGCTCCAGGGCTTTCTCCAGACTCTCGGGATCCCCTACGCATCGTGCGATGTGCTGTCCTCAGCTGTGGGAATGGACAAATATGTTATGAAGACCGTATTTGCCGACAACGGCATACCGGTTCTTCCTGCGACCGTCGTTAATATCAAGGAATTCACAAGATCGCAGGACACGATAGTTTCGCTTATCGAAAGCAGGACAGAATATCCAGTGATCGTAAAGCCCGTGAATCTCGGTTCGAGCGTCGGGATACGCAAGGCAAAAGACCGTGAAGAGCTGCTCGATGCTCTGGACTATGCCTTTACATTCGCAATAAAAGTTCTTGTTGAAAACGCGGTTACCGATCTGAAAGAAATAAACTGCTCCGTGCTCGGAGATTATGAGAGCGCAGAAGCAAGTGAGTGCGAAGAGCCTGTTGCAAACGATGAGATACTTTCATATCAGGACAAATACGTCGGCGGTACAAAATCTTCCGGCGGTAAGAGCGGAATGGCTTCTCTCAAACGCAAGATTCCCGCAGACATCACTCCCGGAATGCGTGAGGAAATACGCACACTCGCTGTAAAGGCATTCAAGGTGCTGGGCTGCTCCGGAGTGGCAAGAATAGACTTCATGCTCGATAAAACTTCCGGTAAGATCTACCTGAACGAAATAAACACTATCCCCGGAAGTCTCGCATTCTATCTGTGGGAACCCCTCGGTCTTAAATACACCGAACTTCTTGACCGCATGATCGCCCTCGCATTCAAGCGTGAGCGTGAGAATAAGTCGATCAGCTTCTCATTCGACTCGAATATCCTTGAAAACGCAAGCTTCGGCGGCAGCAAAGGATCAAAAGGCGCAAAATCATAACTGCTCCATATAATGGGAACCTCTGACAGACCCATTTTCAGAGGTCCGCATAAGAAAGATAAAAACAATGATAAAAAAACTCCGCAGAAATTTCATCATCGTTGCTATGCTGTCGGTATTCGCGGTGCTTGTTGTCATAGTCGCGGCAATGAACATCGCAAACTATATCAATTCCGACAGCGAAGCCGATACGCTGCTCGAATTGCTGAGCGAGAACGGCGGCAGCTTCGGCAGAATGACATTTGACGATCAGCCTCCCGAAAAGCCCGACGGTGATATGCCAGAACCTCCGGATCTCCCTTACCCCGACGGCGAAGATCCTACCTATTTTTTCGATAAGAATGATAATCTGAAATTCGGCAGGAACCGTTTTAGCGACCGGAATTTTCTCACTGCCGAAACTCCCTATGAAACAAGATTTTTCAGCGTCATTCTCAAAGAAAACGGTTCCCCCGCAACGATAGATACCGGAAAGATCGCTGCTGTGACCACCGATCAGGCGCTCTCAATGGCAATGACACTCCGAGAAAGCGGCAGCACAAAAGGTTACAGCGGCGCGTATAAATACCTTGTCTCCGAGACGGAACAGGGAACTCTCTACCTCTTCATCGACCGCACCCGCGCGCTGCGTTCGGTAAAGGATTTCATGATAATCAGTCTGCTTGTGGCACTGGGCGCACTCGCGGCAGTATTCATACTTGTATTTATTTTTTCCGGCATCGTCATAAAGCCTATGGCAGAAAGCTATCAGAAACAGAAAAGCTTCATAACGAATGCCGGTCATGAGCTGAAAACCCCGCTTGCGGTGATAAATTCCTGCACCGAGGTAATAGAAATGGAGCAGGGTGAGAGCAAGTGGACCAAGGGCATAACTACCCAGACCGAAAGACTCGGAACCCTCACCAAAGAGCTTGTTGCACTTGCGAGAATGGACGAGGGAGGCGCGCAGCTGAATTTTGAGGAATTTTCATTGTCCGACGCAGTAAGCGAGATACTCGACCCGTTCGAGCTCATGGCAGAGCAGAAAGGTATAGCATTCAGCACAGATATCCAGCCCGATATAATGTACAAGGGTGATAAAAACTCGATATCACGGCTGTGCTCGATCATGGCTGACAATGCCGTAAAATATGTTCCGGAAGACGGGAGCATAAGCTTTACACTTACAAAAAAGAACCGCCGTGTGATCTTTTCGTCGGAGAACACCGCGGACGGCATCGTTAAAGGTGCGCACCCGGAATTTTTCGACCGCTTCCACAGGGGGGATTCCTCCCGCAGCAGCGATATTCCGGGCTACGGCATAGGTCTCTCTATGGCTCAGTCGATCGTAACTGCCCACGGCGGAAAGATCGAGGCTTTCAGCAAAGACGGAAAAAGCCTGACGATCACTGCAAAACTGTAGGGAAATTCTAAAGGGTACCTCTAAAAACCGCTTTGAAAAGAGAAAATGTGGCAGCCGTGTCGAAGACGAGGAAAGGCTCCGAAGGCTTGCTGGTCTGTCGGTCTTCTGGCGGTCATCCCTCTCTGGCTTCGCCACCTCCCCCAGCGGGGGAGACACCCTCTGTCTCGCAAGCTCGACACCTCCCCGCTGCCGGGGAGACCACGCAAGGTG
>CAMOKN010000256.1 GCA_946617595.1 uncultured Clostridia bacterium | reverse complement strand
TACCGCCTTATAGATACAGCAGCGGCATATCAGAATGAGAGCGATGTGGGCAAGGCAGTCAGAAACAGCGGTATTCCCCGTGAGGAAATATATATCGAGTCGAAACTGTGGCTTCAGGATTACGGGTATGAAGCTGCCAAAAAAGCGATCGACACCTCGCTTAAAAATCTCGGAACGGAGTATATGGACTTGTACTTGCTGCACCAGCCCTACGGAGATACCGCGGGAGCGTGGAAAGCAATGGAAGAAGCCGTCCGTGCAGGAAAGATAAAGTCTGTCGGTGTAAGCAACCACACTGTAAAATTCCTCGACAGGCTCATTCCGAAAATGGAGATAATGCCGGTAGTAAACCAGATGGAATGCAACCCGTTCTGTCAGCAGAAAAAGCTCCGTGAATATCTCGATAAGTACAACATAAGGGTGCAGGCATGGTATCCCCTCGGACACGCAAACCGCGATCTGCTGGGCGATAAGCGGCTTGTGCAGCTTGCGGAGAAATATGGTAAGAGCGTTGCGCAGATAATACTCCGCTGGCATTTGCAGGAGGGTATCATAGCTATCCCGAAAGCAGCTTCCGAACAGCATATCCGTGAAAACATAAACATTTTCGACTTCGAGCTTGCCGATGAGGATATGACGGTGATCCGTTCTATGGACAAGGGCAAAGGTACGCACAACCCGGACGATATGACGAACGCGGTAACGCTCGGAATGTACAAGATACACTGAGATCGGGAATATGAAACTGCTTACGAAACAACAGAAAAATATGATTTGGAGGACAAAACAATGATCTTTGACAGAAACGAAAACAGACCTGTATCCGTGCTTCTCGGCGCGGGCAGCATGGGAACAGCGATACTTCGCAGAGTTGCAGCGGGAACAACGATCCTTTTCGGTGACATAAGCGAGAAACGTCTTGCCGAGGTCAAGAAGGAGTAATGACAATACCACATCTGCGGAAACTGTGGTGGAAATGATGTTTGAGTCAATGCCGCAGAATATGAGGGAGATATATTTTTGAGCATCAGAACTATGAATCCGATGGTTTCAAAGTTCTGATATATCCATTAGTAATCAGCAGAACCAAAAATGTCTCCCTGACAGTTCTTCTATGCAGCAAGGCGGCGCTCAGAACAGATCCAGCATGCTGTCGAGATAGATCTCTTCACGTACAGTAAGCTGGTATTCCGGCTTTGTGAGATAATAAAGAAGAAATTCGAGATTGACGGCACTTCCGAGTCCTCTGCCTTCTATTTTGAAATTTGAAAACCCGAGAGGCAGATATGTGTTGATGATGTCATCAATACCGATAAATCCGGGATTTTTCATTGCTTTTGAAAAGCGATATCCGTCCTTGGCATCAGGTGCGATACAGATATGGTCAGGAATGTTTTCTCCGAGATTTATCCGACTTACATTTTCATAGCACGCCTTTCTGTCTTTACAGTAAAACGAACAGCACTCATTGCACAGAAATTCGACTTTATCTTTCTGTGCCTGCGATAGTGTATCAAGCTTATCATACAGCTTATTCAGCCTGAAATCAGGAACGACATATTTAAAATCAATCCGGTCTGTTTCTTTTAAGAACTGATCAAAATCAGTCTGAACCTTTGTAGTCGAGGAAACGAAATAAAGATCGGAATAATTCTCTTTAATATGTTCAAGCAAAAGATCTGAGTGAATTATTACACCATTCTGTACGCCTTTGCTTCCGGCAAAAAGCTCACACAGGGCATTGCATTTTTTATCAGTAAGATCTTCAGGTTTTAACAGCGAATTACTGAAAGTGAGCCTTGAAGAGAGACTGTATTCATTCATAAGTGCAAGTACCTCTTCAGCTTCACATTCGCCGAATCCTGCACGTCCTCCGCCCCAGATACAGTCAGCCGGAGCACCATAGACAGATGCTATTTCGCACCAGTCATAGAAATAGTCCCGGTGCTCACGGTACAGTGGCAGAAACTTACTGTAAAGGTCGTAGAATTCAAACAGACCCGGAAGATGAAAATATGCTTTGTTGTGAGTAGTGTTTAACATATGTGATCATACCATTTTCATTAATTCTATCAGAAAGGTCATATTGTATCGTCGGAATGCGCCAATGCCAATATCATTTGACGAAGCGAAGCCGCAAATGCCTTATCCTGTTCGGGTGAGCGTTTAGGACTGCCTTTCAGTCTGCCGCCCGCTCTGCGTATCTTTTTGGCAACAGCCCGGAATTCCAGCAATCCGGAGATATTTTCTTCTGTATATTGCTTGCCGTCCTGGTGAAGAGCGAATGCGCCTTTTGAAAGGCACATTGCCGCCAGACCATAATCCTGTGTTACCGCAATATCTCCTTTTTGTATCAAGTTGACCAGCTTGAAATCCACGCTGTCAGCACCCTTGTCAACAGTTACTGCGTTCACACCCGGAATAGAAATGATATGCGCGGTATCGCAGATGACCGTACATGGGATATTATATTCTGACGCGATCTGCGCGGCTATCTTAGTTACCGGACAGCCGTCGGCATCAATGAATATCTGCATTTTCCCTCCGTTCTGCCATCGTTCTATTGAAACTTTTCACCGTTCACGAGAACAACATTCATGATTTCAACTTCGATTTTCTCCCATACTTTTTCAATTACATAGGGCTCGTTAGTCAAATATTCGTTCAGCGCTGCACGATCAGGAAGATCAAGGATAAGCACAGATCCTTTCATCTTTCCGTTTTCATCAAGCATTCCTCCGGTGCAGATAATGTGTTTTCCAAGTTTGTTCATTCCTTCAAGGTGGCGGGGACGCACTTCCATTCTTTTTTCAAGCATTCCTTCGCCGTCATAAGCTTTTACTGCAAACTGCATTGTAAACCTCCTATATTTTAATTATTGATTGTGCCGGTAAATCAGGATTTATTGTCTGCCTCGGTAATATTCCTCTGGATGATCTCCATTATTTGCTCAAGACGCTTTTCGCCTATCTGATCAACAGATCGCTGAATATTTTGTCCTCCCATTCAAAGGAAGTTTCTACTCCCGACATACAGGCTATCGCAGCTATTCCGTGGGCAGAAGCCCATAATTTAAGCAATTCTGTTTCCTTTTCTTCCTCGCTTTTATCAAGCTGATTCTTCAAAAGATATTTAAGATATGTTTCTTTCAGCAGAGCGAAAGGAGGGTAATCATTTTCATATTGTTTATCGAAACGGATATGTGCAGTTATGTTCTCACTGCCAAAGATAAATTTGAAATAGTCGGGTCTGCGGACAAAGAAAGCCACATAGTGTCTGCCCATATTTATCAGCGCACTTTCAGCATCGGGTGAGGCATCTGCTGCCGCCGAAAGCTCTTCCATAAACTGTTCGGTAACGGTTGATTTTATCGCTTCGATAAGTTCGCTCTTGTCCTTGAAATGAGCATAAGGGGCGGCGTGAGATACCTTGCACATCGCTGCCGCTTTCCGCAGTGAAAGATTTGCTTCGCCGCTCTCGTTTATGATCTTTATTCCTGCATCTATCAATGCTTGCCTGAGATTTCCATGATGATAATTGTCACTCATTTTGAATTTTTCTCCTTTATCTCTCTTAGTATTTCACAAGTCTTTTCCGGATTCTCCCACAAGGGACTATGGGCTGAGTCGGGTATCAGATAAAACCCCTTTTGTGGTGCGCCCAGCTTTTTCTCATAATCCTCGGCCAGTTCTTAATTGTAATCATACTCGCCGCTGATAAAATAAGCAGGTATAGGCTATCCCATTGATCTGTAATCCCAATATACTACCGTGAAATCTTCCTCCAGTCTCATATCCTCGTATTTGTCAGTAAAAACATAATCATCTGTTCCCGGAACGCTTGAAACCAACCAAAGAACGGGATTGCCGGTATCCACGCTGTTGATGAAAAAACCGTTCGGTGCGCCGTTTATGTTCATTACAAATTTTTCCGAAAGACTATTTTCACTTTTATATTTTCTTATAGTTCCCGGACTTATAATGACCCATACGACAAAAAGCAGGGTTATAAAGCGATCATAATGATAACAGCGACCATGAGCTTCCGCCTTACTTTCTTATTCATTTTCATTTATTTCATCTCCGAACTTTACGGTGTCAAGTTTATTATACACTATCATCTTTACATTGTCAAGATGATTTGTAAATTTTTTTATTTGCTAATTCGGAAATGAAAAAGTCTTATACCCGTATCACAGGGATAAGATCTTTTCTTAATAATTAATGTCTGCTCATCAGCCAATAATTATATAAACCTCTTGACAAGTGACCGTTCGTTCGCTATAATATAAGTTAAGTGAACTGTAGGTCACTTATTCTTCTGCCGGAGGTTGTTATGGCTAAAGATACAAGAGACAGAATACTTATGGCTGCGCTGGAAATGTTTTCGCAGAAAGGTTATGACGGCACAAATATCCGGGAACTTACTGCATCTCTCGGACTTGTCAAGTCGTCATTGTACAAGCATTTTAAAGATGAAAGGACTGGCACAATGAAAATATATCTTTACGGCATGATATGCGGCTCCAACAGCTTCAAACTTAATGAGTTTCCGAATCCCGACGAGTACAGCGAGATACAGCAGAGCGCACGCTTTATCGGCGGCGAGACCGGCACCTGCGCGACTGTGCTGTCTTCCCTCGGCGCTGAGGTCAGGATAGACGGCACACATATCGGCAGGAGCACGGCTCAGCTTACCCGTGACTTTTACAGGGACAAGCAGGTAGACTTGCGCTCGTTGACTTTTGACGACAGTTTTGATGGGCTGGAGGACTATGTGATAATAACCGGCAGTGACCGCACTCCATTCGGCATGTTCGGACATTTCTTCGGGGAATACTATAACGGCGGTGTTAAGCACTGGAACGCACCTAAAGAGAATGATATAGCATGGTGCGATTTTGCTGCGATAGATTCATTTTTCGGGGAGGATTCACAGACCGCAGCCGAAATGTGTGTGCGGCTGGGAAAGCCCTATGTTACGATCGACTGCAAATATGACAGCTATATCCACCGTCACGCTGCTGTTGATGTCATCTCCGGCGAAGGGCTTAAAATGCACTGCGGAGATGTCAGCCGCGAGGAGATTTTCTCGCGCTATGCCGAAAATACTGACGGATTGACCATAATCACAAACGGTGGGAACACGCTTCTGTACGGCAGAAAAGGCGAGACTGCAAAATCGTTTCAGCCGTACAAAGTCGAGGTCGTAAGCACGCTCGGTGCGGGTGATACATTCAAAGCCGGCTGTACATACGCGTTGGCAAACGGCACGTGCGATGATGAGCTTGTGAGATTTGCAAGCGCCTGCGCTGGTGTTGCAATATCCCGATATCCTATGCAGCTCGACCCACCTAAATTGCGTGAAACAGAAGAACTTATAATACGGGATATCGCGGAATGACGCAGAACGGCAAATCAGGATTCAGGTGAACAATATGAATAAAGAATGGTATGAACTGAACAAAACAATGCAGGTTCAAATGAAAAAGAAAGATAATTATATTGACGGCATAAGCACCCTGTTTGAATTGCGTAACAGTCTTATGCAGACAATAGTATCATTCAAGAATGATCTTTCAAGAGAGGATTTTAATGCGATCCCTTTCATAAATGCAGACGGCTATCATAGTAAGACTATCGCATATTCTTTATGGCATATTTTCAGAATTGAGGATATTGTCGCGCACACGCTGATAAATTGCGATGAACAGATATTCTTTTCAGGCAATTACAAAGAGCGGATCAGATCCCCTGTCATCACAACAGGCAACGAGCTTGTAAAGAACGATATTGCTGATTTTTCAAAGCAATTAGATACAAATGAATTATATTCATATATTTCGGAGGTCAAAGAAAGTACCGAAGCGATCCTGCGTGAACTGCCTTATGAAATGCTGAAACAAAGAATATTACCGGAACGCCGAGAGATCCTGCGAAAATTGAATGTTGTAAGCAGTGACGAGAATGCAGCATGGCTGATTGACTATTGGTGCGGCAAAGATATTCGGGGCTTGATACAGATGCCATTTTCAAGACATTGGATAATGCATATAGAGGCGAGTTTGCGTATCGAGAATAAAATACGTACTCATATATGAAATATACAAATATAGGCTCATATTCAACTGCAATTGCGAATGGAATGAAAAAAGTCAAAGAATAATGTTTAATGAATTTTGTCAGAATCTATGCCATTTGAAAAGGAGGGTGGCTGAAGATATGAGAAAAGTGATATACATTCACGGCGAAAATGACGAGCTTACGAGCCTTGAAACGGTGAATGCATTTGCTGAAAGGACAGGCTCGGGACTTACGGTAATGCCCGGCGGCGAGCATTGGTTTCACACAGAGGAGCAGATGCGGTTTCTGACAGAGTGGCTTGCGAAAAGGAGATAAAAATATGACTGACCGTTATTGTGACATCAAACAAAAGCTATGTAAATATGCCGGACAGGACGAGGATATAAAAGCAGTAATAGCGATAGGCTCATCTGTACGTTCTGATGTGCCTGCCGACAAATATTCGGACCTTGACCTTATCATCGTTTCAGATGCCCCCGACAGGTGGTATTCGGGTGAATACCCTGCGCTTTTGGGGATTGTGAGCATTTCATTTATTGAGCCTACCCTCGGAGGAGGCAAGGAGCGCAGATGTATTTATGACGCTGACAGGGACGTGGATATGATAATTTTCACACCTTTGCAGTTTGAAAATGCACTCAAAGACGGTGTAGCCGAGTGGGTGATGAACAGAGGGTGGGAACTGCTTTATGATGACGGCAGCTATGCAGAAATGATACCGCAGTTTACCATGCTTAAAGTCACCCATGAAATAATGTCCGCAGAGGAGTTTGAAAATACAGTAAATGACTTTTTCTTTCACAATATATGGGCTTGCAAAAAGCTCAGACGCGGCGAATTGTGGTCTGCAAAGATGTGCATTGATTCGTATCTGAAAGTTTTGCTGCTTAAAATGCTCGAGCAGTATCAACTTTGTTTGGATAATTCGGATGTATGGCATGACGGAAGATTTCTTGACCGCTGGGCAGACGGTTCCGTGCTTGATGAACTTAAAGATTGTTTTGCACATTACAATAGTGATGATTGTCAGCGGGCATTAATGGCAACTCACAGGCTGTTTGCAAGGCTGGCGAGGACGGCTGCGGATAAAAGAGGTCACGCATACCCCGAAAAGGCGGAGATGTGTGCATGGGCATATCTCGCAAGGCAGGCAGCAACAGCCGTAAGCAACGGACAGTTGTGAGATTTATTTTGAGAAGTCTGACATTGAAGTTTTTTCGACAGGCTTGAAAAGTGTATGTGAGAAAAAATGGATAAGATAATAAAGAAAGAAACTGTCTTTGTAGAACGCTTTAGATTTTTGCGTTATCAGTCGAAACTCGAGATTATTTAGTTCATATTCTTGAAAAAAGCAATCAACTTTCAAGAAAAAACATCGATCGTATCGAATATGATGACGATGATCTGATAACGTTGATACTTGGGACAGCCGCGGGCGAGAATGATGATAAGATCATTCTTGAATGGTTGAAAAAACACATAGTATAGACGATGCCGGACACCGTAATTGCTGTTCGGCATCCTTGACTTATGTTATGTATGCTGCATTTGCGAGCAAATGCTCTGCTAAAAATCTGTGCAATCTGCCGACTGCAGCACAGCGCGGCCCCAAATGCCGCACGAAGCGGCTAAACAAGGAAGCGCCATAATCCTGCGGTACAGTCGACATACGGTCTTTAATCATCGTTCCCTTAATTTTTATAAAAATTTATAAATAGCTATTGACATTTTACTGTTTTTTTGTTAAAATATTATAAATGATGCTCGTGAAAACTTTAAATGTAACTATTCAGTCACCCATTATTTTAAGAGAAAGCCGAGCATTTCTGCGCTTTGACGTATTTTTCTTTTGCACTTTCCCCGTCGCCGTCGGGGGGAAAGTGCAAAAATATATTTCGTTTACTATAAAATGGATTATTCTGTGAAAACATACCAAAAACATAGGTTTATATTTTTCGGATCAGCGAGGAACACAGAAATTGGTAGCAGATCATTGCAGACTGCTTGACAGGGAATATAAGGAACCGCTGATTAAATCCCGCACGCCGCTTGCACCACTATCTTTCTGCCGCATCCTTGCGGCGTTTGGCTGCAGCTGCGAAAGCATCAATGCTTTCAGCCGTCATATTGTACAAATTTTCCTTGACTTACGTCATGTATGCGGTTAAACAAGGCAGCGCCAAAAATCCTTCGGCACAATCGACAGACGGTCTTTAATCATTGTTTCCATAAGGATTCATCAAGAAATAAGTTGTGCGTTTAAGCGACGGATATTTTTTCTTGGGCTATGCGCACGACCGCGGGAATACTGTCGTATTTCAAGGGAGTGCAGCGATGCACAAGGAAAAATAGATTAGTAGAAACGTGCAAGTTACTTCTTGATGAATCCTGAGTATTGTTCGCATGAAAACGAATAAAGCAGCAGTATAGATGTCAAAGTACATGGAGATCTATAAAATTCATACTTGAATCCGTGAAACTAAAAAACGGAGCAAAAGTCCGAGATTTGCATGACAGCTCTGCTTATCGGAGCTTCGGTAATACAGTTTATCTGCACTTTGCGGGTGAAGATATCTCTGTCGATGCTAAGGGCAGCAATTAGCGTGACAGCGCTGATTCGCAGGCTTTGCGTTCTCTGAGAGTTTTACGGATACAGGTTATACTAAAGGAGTGATTAGTTTGGTAATAAGCAAAGAGGATAAAAACGGGCGCATAAATGTTGGAAGCGGCAATGAGACATTCTTTGCGGTTGGTTCGGGAATGCCGAGCTTTAGTTTTGAGCTAACGATAAGGACAAAGTTCAAGGTTGATCCAGAAATACTGCAAAAAGCTGTCAGGAAGGCTGCCGAAAGATACTGGAACTATCGTTTGCAGCCCAAGCTGGATGAAAGTCTGAACGTATATTTCGTAAATAACAGTTCCGAACCCAAGGTATTCCGCAATAACGGGCAGCGCTTCAAGCTTGGTACGGAAGAGGTTGCTGGGTATCTTTTTGTGACACTCTACACAGATGACAGTATCACAGTGCGTACATTTCATGGCATAGCGGACGCTCACGGCGGGATATCGTTCCTTAAAACGTTGTTTTACTATTATCTGACTCTTTCGGGAAATGGTGATATAAAGCACGACGATGTACTTACCGATGAGATCCCCGAGGAAGAGTCGGAACGTGTCTGTGAATATGAAACTTTCGGAAATGCGGATGCCGACCCGTATTATAATATCGTTTGTGATAACGCTTACTGCGTTGATGAAGATATGTCTCTCCTCAGCGAAGGACGCACTGCAAACTATGAGATAGAATTATCGTTGGGTGATCTGATAAGCAGAGTAAAAAAGAATAAACTCACGATAACTCCGTGGCTCGGAGCTGTTATCGGGCGTGCTGTATTTGAGACATATAACGTACCCGATGACAGGACAGTTGTGTCCACCTGCCCTATAGACGGCAGAAAGCTTTTTGGCGTCAAAGCGCTTACGAGCTTCGGTACTACTGTGAAGCTGCCCTATGATAAACGGCTGAACGCTCTTGATATAGATACCGCTGCGAAAATACAGCGGGCTCTGCTTGATCTTCAGAACACAAGACCTTTTTTTGAGAAAGAATACGCGGAGACTATGGCATCAACAAACCTGCTATTGGAATCGTTCAAACCGACAAAATGTCTCAGTCATCCGAATTATCTGAAAGCGATTCGTAATACTCCTGTAAAAAGCACTTTCACGCTGACGAATATCGGGTCACTTGAATTTAATGATGATATGAAACGCTTCACCGAAGATATTTCGCTCAATTCCGTCTGCCTTACCGGCGAGGTGGTTTGTCTCATAACTTCCTTCGGCGACAAGCTGAGAATAAAGCTGGCACAGTGCTTTGAACGGGACGCGTTCGCGGATAAGATAGCGGAAATACTGACGCGTGAAGGGATTGGAGCGACTGTTGAGCGTAAGTCGGATTATTTTTCTGACATTCTTGAATACTAAACAGAGCGGTAATGCCGTTTTCCGTTCTCGTCCTTGCCATGCGGCATACAGACTTTATTGCATAACTATATATTTATTGTCATAAATATTTTCTCCTTACTGCATAGTGCACAAAAACAATTATATGTTTTCTGTAAATCGTCCATTGATTTGCAAACCATTTTGTGGTATAATTTTATGCTGTAAAGTAATGTACTATTAATACCATAATATGGACTATTTTGTGAAACACGCAAACATAAGGAGCATCAATTTTGATGATTCATAAAAGATCAGTGTATTTTCATAATGTTCAAAAACGACTCTTTTAGCAAAAAAGATGCCGCTTGCCGCTTAAAACGCCAATAGATATTAGCGGTCATCGAAAAGGGCGAGATATACTTCAAGCCAAGCATACAGATCGAGCTAAATTTCAAGGTAAAAGGAGTTTGCTACTATGAGTATGTTAACTGTAAATAAAACAAAGGTCGGAACAAAGCTTACAGCGGAGCTTGTCGGGCGCGTAGATGTAACGACCGCGCCTCAGTTTGAAAACGAAATGTCCTCCGAGGTTGATGACGTAAATGATCTTGTGCTTGACTTAAAGCATCTTGATTATATGTCATCGGCAGGGCTGAGGGTTCTTGTTTGGCTTCATAAGACAATGACCGCAAAAAAAGGATCGTTTACCGTATGTTCACCGTCGGAGGGGATCCTTGATATATTTACTGCCACAGGTCTTACTGAACTTCTTGATATCAGGCAGTAAAGCGTTATAGAAAATACGGCGCAATTTTATTATTACAAAGGATAAGAGACCGAGGGATTGCTCTTATTATTTATTTATCGGTAAAGACGCACCTATCAGGGCGCGTGAGAATATACAATCAAAAGGAGCTTATAACTATGAGTTTGCTGACAATTACCAAAACACAGGAAGAAAACAAACTTACCGCAAAGATCAGCGGTCGTGTGGATACATCGACTGCTCCTCAGCTCGACAATGAGGTGTCATTGTCGCTTGACGGAATAGACGATCTTGTTCTTGATTTCAAGCAGGTCGAATACATTTCTTCCGCCGGTTTAAGAGTTCTTGTCTCTCTGCAGAAGACGATGATCGCAAAAAAAGGAAAGCTTACTGTATGCGGATTGTCCGATGATATTCTTGATATTTTTAAAGCAACAGGACTGACCGATTTCCTTGAAATCGAAAAATGACCCGCTCTTTGGTGGTCATATGATATAGTTCCGGCGCCGCTGTCCGGGAACAAAGGACCCACATATCCATACAATGGAGGTCTTGTAATATGAAAAATTATGCAATATCTGTTGTAACTCCGTTCCATAATGTCGCACCCGGTTATTTCAAAAAATGCTGTGAATCTATGTTCGCTCAGACTATTGGATTTGAAAACGTCGAGTGGATAGTAGTAGTACATAATTCCGATAAGCAGTATCTTGACAATGTGAATGAGATGCTCGGCGGGTATGAGAATGTTAAGATAATTGTTCTGAATGACGATAAGAAAACTCCGTCCTCTCCCCGAAACTGCGGCATAGAACATGCGACTGCCCCATATATCGGATTTCTCGATGCTGATGACAGCTATACCCCGCATTGCTTACAGAAGGTTCTTTCGTACACCGAAAAGAACAACACGCAGATAACATGGTTCAGACGTGAATACGAGCTTGAAAGTGACAAAAATAAGCCGATCACTGAGGTTGTTCTGTGGGATCAGACGCAGGAAGAGATAATCATCACCAAGGATAACTGGGATGATGAGAAGATGTTCAGCGGCGTATGCGGTATGGTCACATCGCGTATATATGATCGGTGCTTCATTGAGAGCAACAATATCTGGTTTGATGACAGTGTTCCGTTTGCCGAGGATTATCTGTTCAATCTCGTATGTTACGGTCACGCAGACAGGATATGCTATCTTCCTCAGATGATCGGCTACCACTATTATATCAACAATTCCTCACTCGTTCAGAACAGCAGCAAAAGCGCGGAAACGCTGATCGAGTATGCGAAGGGATATAAGAAGGTGTTTGATGCCGGGCTTTCATACGGCTTCTCTATGAATGCTATAATATCAAGCCTTTGCTGCGTTCTTGCGCGCTTTATGATAGCTTCTGACGATCTGACTCTTGACGACAGACGCGAGATCAGAGATATACTCGCACCTTATCTTGAAAATATCAAGCCTCTCAGAGTGTCGAAGCTTTATCCCGAGAAGGCGGTCAGGGAAAGATACGACTTCCCGAGAGCTGTGATACTTGATCCCGAAAATTACAGCGGGAACGGTGGCGGTGATACTCTTATCGCTGTTGATGTCAAAACATCACAGAACCTCTCACCGTATCAGCTTGTGCTTCGTGATATACTTTACCGCAACCATGACACCGATATCGGCAGAAGATACGGGTTTGACGAACTGCTTACTCTTTCCGGATATCAGAAAAGAGTACCCGAATCGTATTACGATATGTATGAACCTCTGCTGAGGCTACAGACCAATATCGGCGAATCAGGTATAATTACTGCCGACCCGATAAAGAATTATATGTTCTTCCTCGGACGTATGTCTAATCCGAAGCTTGTTCCATGTACAGATAAACAGCTTGAGCCGCTTGAAAGAATGATGATCGAAGAAGCGACAGGCAAAAAAACGTTCATCATGCTCGAAAGCTTTCCGCAAAAACACAGATTCAATGATAATTCCTTTGTCAACACCCCATATGGTGCCATACTTTCGGGAGTATTTGAGAGTAATGAGCTGTCGGCATATGCCAAGAGGAACCTTTTCACTTCTCCGTATGAGGTGATGTTTCCTACGGAGGTCGTTGATTTTACATATATAAGACTTCTGTTTGCGCTGTCCGAGCGTTTCCTTGACAGAATTTTCGCACCGAATACATGGGAAGTTTGGAACACATTCAGATTTCTCGAAAACAATTGGAGAAATTTGTGTGCAGACATAGAAAGCGGGAAACCGGATCATTTCAATCAGGCTATTTCCGATGAACTGAGAGCGGCGGTAGAGGATCGGCTTATTTCCGACCCGGGCAGAGCGAATGAGCTTATGGGAATATTCAAGCAGGGCTTTGATACTCCCGTTGTGCCGAAGATTTGGAGAAAGCTCTCCAATGTCACCGCGTTCGGCGGAGGAAGCTTTTCGATATATACCGAAAATATTTCACGCTATCTTGGCAATATAAAGCATTGCAACGGATCCTTTATTGAATTTTCCGCACTTCTTGGCAAAGAGACAGAAAAAAAGGGAATGTACGAACTCGGTACGGAGAATGCTTTCATAGAGCTTGTTCCGGCAGACAGTGACGGTGATGCGGTGCTTGCCCCGAATGCAGAGCCCGGAAAACTTTATTATCCGCTCATATCAACATATTCCGGTCTTTACCGCTACAGACTGAGTGATGTTATCTGTGTGGCGGAGATAAAGAACAATGTTCCGATATTCTCATACGAGTATAATTCCGATCAGACAATTACGATCTGCGGAGTGAGCATTACAGAGAGTGATATACTCGAAAGCGTGACAGCACTCGGAAAAGAGGCAGGCGTGTCTGTGGCAGACTATGCTTATATGGAAAATGAGAAGGGGGACGGCATTGTACTGCTGATCGAAACGACAGTCGATGATGTATCGGGATATGATGTCGGTAAGCTGTCCGAAACAGTAGATAAAAGACTTGAAGAGCGTGTTGTACTGTATCGTGACGCTGCGGCGAGCGGAAAACTGCAAAAGGCTCAGGTGGTTTTCGTAGAACCGGAATCTCAGCTCTTTTACAGAGACGTACTTATGTACAGACTAAAGTTCCCGCATGACTTTATAAAACCGACAAGATTCATAAACGATCCGGTCAGTGAAAGATTTTTCAGATCCAGGATCATAAGATAAGGAGAACAATTATGCAGACAATTGAGAAATACTATTATGATATACTGTCTGAGCAGGCAGAGAAAACTCCCGACCGCGAAGCAATAATCATGGGCGACACCAGACTTACATACAGTCAGCTCGTTGCTAAGATCGACAATGTTGCTGCCGCTTTGCTGAATAAGGGGCTGAAAAAGGGGGATAAGGTCGCGCTTTGGTCCACTGCGTCCCCTGCGTGGCTCTATACCTACTATGGTATTATCCGTTCGGGCGGTATCGCGCTTATCCTGAATGCGAACCTTACTATTAAAGACGCAAAGCCGTTGGTAGAATTTGCTGATACAAAGTATATGATGTACGGCAAAACACACGATATAGCGGGTGGAGCTGACGACGCAAAGCTGCTCGCTGTGGCTTTTGGGCTTGAAGAAAGCAACTGCATCAGCATTGTGGACGAGAGCTTTGATGATATTCCCGCTAACAAGCCCGATACAACAGGCTGGACAGTCCGGGACGATGCTTATATCATTTATACCTCAGGTACCACCGCGTTCCCAAAGGCTGTGCTTACATCACAGTATGCCATAACCAATGTAGTCAGACAGCTTACAAAAGAAATAAACTCTATCCGCGGAGACAAGGCTGTGCTTGGAGTCCCGCTTTTCCATGCATACGCTATTTTCGTAACATGGATATATCTTTCCACAGGCTCTACTCTTATAATTCCCGAAGCAATAAAAGCGAATGTCATCGCAAAGCTGGTTGAGAAAGAGGATGCATCCGATCTCTGGTCGGTGGCTACGATATATCAGGGTATCATCGACAGCGAGGAGTTTACAGCTATGGTTGCGCCCAGAGTGCATATTTGCTCCATAGCGGGAAGCTATACTTCTCCTGTACAGTTCATGCGCTTTGAGACTGCGCTTTATAACACAACTTTCATCAACCTCTACGGTATGACAGAGACATCGGCTACTTATACACTTACAAGACCAGATGATGATGTATCTGTACGGTACAACACAGTCGGCAGGGCGGTAGACGGCGTTGAGCTTGCGATATGGGATGAGGAGAAAGGCATTCTTCCCGCAGGTGAGATCGGTGAGATCGTTACCCGTGGCTATCACCTGAAAAACGGATACTACAAGCTTCCGCCCGAGAAGCAGGCTATTGACGCGGATGGCTGGCTCCATTCCGGTGACCTCGGCGTTCTTGACGAGCGCGGCAATCTCCGTATTGTCGGCAGGATCAAAGATCTTATCATCAAGGGCGGTGAGAACCTCGCTCCCGCAGAGATAGAAGCGCAGGTAATGTCGCATCCTTCTGTTGCATGCTGCCGCATATTCGGTTACAAAGACCGTATTTACGGTGAAAACCTTGGCGCATGCATCGTTCTTGCGCCCGGCGAGACTTTCGATGAGGAAGCTCTCAAAAAATACATGAAAGAAAAAGTCGGCACATATAAATCGCCCGTATATTATTTCGTATTCGACAAATTCCCGCTCAACGCAAACGGAAAGATAGACCAGCGTAATCTGCATATTGAGATGCTTCGCAGACTGCACAGGCTTATACTTGAAGGAAAGCTTGAAAATGGTATCCGGATCATCTCTACATCCGTCAAGAACAGCACTTACAGTATTTCTCCGGTTGCGGCTATGTTCGAGGAATTCGCGCTTAACCTCGGGTTCAGCAGACAAAAAGCGCTTAAAATACGTCAGGCTGTTGAGGAGATGCTGATTGCCTGTGTAAATGAGACATCGGATGATGTAGGAGATATCGAAGTCATGCTTCAGTGTATGCAGAACACACTTCGTATTTCTTTCACCATCACAGAGGTTAAGGAGACCGATGAACGCAAGAAGAATTACAAGATCGCGTCAACTATAATCCTGAAACTTGTGGACGACTGGGAATACAAGCAGCTTGACGGTGTAAGGCATTTCGTATCTGTAGATTTTACATACGACAAGGATTTCGATATTAAGGATTTCCTTTTGCAGCATGAGCCTTTAAACTGATGAACGACATTTGAGGGGGGTATCAAATGGATATTAGGCAAACCGAAACTGTCAATGTCGCAGGGGGAAAAATATGCGGCTACAATGAGAACGGAATAAACATATACAAGGGAATCCCTTATGCGGCTCCGCCGGTGGGCGAACTCAGATGGAAAGAGCCTCAGCCTCCGGTAAGCTGGTATGGTGTGAAAGAATGCATAAAATGGGAGAAAAGTCCGATACAAATGGAGCAAAAGCCGTTCTATGCCTGGACAAAGGAATTTATTATCGAAGATACCGGCTATTCGGAGGATTGCCTTTACCTTAATGTTTGGGCACCCGAAGATATGTGCGGAAAAAAGCCGGTCATAGTATTTTTCCACGGCGGTAACCTCGTAAGCGGCGGTCCGTCCTGCGAGATATATGATGGTCGGAGTATTGCAGCCAAAGGTGCCGTTTATGTCAGTGTGGGTTTCCGTGTGGGAATACTCGGGCTGCTTGCGTGTACAGCTCTTTCTGAAGAGAATGAACATGGCGTGTCCGGAAACTATATGCTGCTGGATCAGATAGCAGCGCTTGAATGGGTGCGCGATAATATAGCGAAGTTCGGCGGTGACCGGGATAATGTTACGATCACCGGACTGTCCGCCGGCGGATGTAATGTAAACGCTCTTGCGGTAAGTCCGCTGGCAAAGGGATTGTTTAAACGTGCTTTCGCTATAAGCTATCTCGATTACGGTCATATCGGGTTAATACGTCCTTGGGCGACTTTGAAGGAGCTTTCAAAAAAAGGTGATGAGCTTTTCGCCGGAATGAGCCTCGAAGAAATGCGCAGAATACCGGCTGAGGATATGCTGAAAAAGGTATTTCCCGTAAATATGTGTGTGGACGGATATGTACTTCCCGAACCATTTATCGATGCTGTCAACAACGGAGGCACCGACGGTCTTGATTATATAGCCGGAATGGTCGCAGGCGATGGAGTAGCGTATAAACTCACTCCATTCGGAGCACAGATCGACGAGCAGAAGGCTTTAGCGATAATAAATGACTTTTTCGGTGATCTTGCGGATGATCTGCTTTCAATGTATGAACTCAATAAGCAGTTCCCGGATGTAACATTCACGCAAATGGGACATGATGCTTTTCTTGCCTCCTTATATATGTTCGGTGATATACGCAATGAAAGAAATGCCGGAAATACATATATCTACGAATTTATACATATTATGCCGGGAAAAGGCAGCGAGATGTTCGGTGCCTTTCACTCCTCTGATATGCCGTATTTTTGGAACATATTCAGTGATGAAAGAATGAATGACTGGACAGATGCCGACAGAG
Organism: uncultured Clostridia bacterium; assembly: GCA_946617595.1. Lineage (GTDB taxonomy): Bacteria > Bacillota > Clostridia > Oscillospirales > Ruminococcaceae > Ruminiclostridium_E. The sequence continues at coordinate 17,929 of CAMOKN010000256.1, read as the reverse complement.
CTCTCGGTGATAAGCTCTGCGGTGCGCTTGTAAGCTTTGCCTCATCGGGAAGAACGGATGAAGCGGGCGGTTGGAAACCCTATAACGGTACGGGCTGCTGTACTGTCGGCATAAATGGGTATGAAAACAGAACGATGGACGAAAAGAAGCTGTCATTTTGGAAAAAGGCAATAAAAAACAGACTAAATATGAAAGAACTCATATTAGGAGGTGTAAAATGAATTATAAAGTATCAGTGGTCATACCTATGTATAAGGCAAGAGACTACATAATCGAAAATGTTGACTGTCTGCTTAAACAGACACTCTCCGAAACAGAAATAATAATAGTCAACGACTGCACTCCGGATGACAGTATGGAACTGTGCCGTGAGCATTATGCCGGCAACGAGAGGGTGCAGCTCATAGATCAGCCTAAAAATATGGGACCCGGTGCTGCGCGCAATACCGGTATAAAAGCGGCAAAGGGAGAATATATAGCCTTTGTTGACAGTGATGACGGAGTGGTTCCGGATGCGTTCGAGAAGATGTACAATGACGCAAAGAAATATGACGCGGATGTACTCCATAATACAGGCTGCATATTCCCGCTCATGGTCGATGCACCGGCAAATCTTCTGACGGTACCGAAAAAGGACTGGCTGAATGTCAATACAGACCGGGTCGAGACCGCGACCGATGTCAGGATAGCTCCCGACGATATGGCTGAAAGATTTGAAATGTGGAAGAAACAGATGTATCACTGGGCGGTATGGAACAAGCTGTACAAAAGGGAGTTTCTTCTTAAGTATGATATACATTTCGGCGAGATGAAGCTTGCGGAGGATCTTGCATTCTGCTTTTCGTGCCTGTTCAATGCCAAGAAGTATGTTACGATTCCCGGTAATTTCTACCTTTATCGTATGTCGGAAACCTCTCTGTGCAGAGGAAAGGACTATATAAAGCTTCTTGAAAGATCCCTTAACTCAGTACTTGCGGCTCCGGATGTCATGAAGAATAATATGAAAGGAATCCCGTTCTTTGAGGATGACCCCGTACATAAAAGGGAAGCGGTTGATTTCATTATTGAAAATCTGGAAAGAGTATATATACGTCCCGCTTATCAGGAGCTTGGTGAGGAAGAGATACGAAAAGACGGTACAGTAAAGAAAATCTTTGATGAGAAGTACGGTGATAACTCCGATTTTGTGTATTTTACTTTTATGGAGCTTCACAAGAATTATCCTCCTATACCCGATTATGTAAAGAAAGCGTCCGATATAAACTACCTCATCAAGATAAGGGAAAAATACGGAAAAGAGCTGATAAAGGGTATGGCGGAAAATCAGACGGAGGAGAAGAAATGAGACTTGTAGGTGCTTCAAACGAGTTTTTCTATTATACTCAATCGGGTCAGGGCGGGATATTTGATATCCGTTTTAGAATTGATTTTTCATCCGATATTTCCGTTCGGGTAATGAAGGATTCGGTCAGCAGAGCGCTTGAATTGTATCCGGAATTTTCGGTGCGCCCCGTAATAAAGGAAAACCGCCTTTGGTATGAGGAAAACAGTGCGCCTGCTCCGGTATTTGAAGAAGAACGTATAATCTGCTTCGGTACAGACGATACAAACGGTTATCTTTTTGAGTTCGTCTGCAAGGGAAGAAAAATGTTGATATCGTTATATCACGGTATCTCCGATGCAATAGGTGTATTTTCCTTTGTCAGAACGGCACTGTATTTCTATATGAAGGGGACAGGCAGAACCGTACCGACAGAGAAAGGCACCGCGGAGCAGCTCGGTATAAGGCTCGATAGGTCTGATATACCCGATCTTGACAGGCAGGATACATTTGACCCATACCGTGCATTCGGCGATGCTTCATGTGAGCCGGAATGGAAATATGATAATCCCGGAGCTTTCGTTATACCGGAGAAAACCAATGACCCGTCTGAAAACGCGTTTCGTGTGTTTGATGTCACTATATCTGTCAAAGAGTTCCTTGCAAAAACAAAGGAGATAGGTGTTTCGGTTGTACCGCTTCTTGGCGCAATAGCCGCAAAAGTGATAGCCTCGGTTTATGATACGGAAGGGAAGCCGATAAACGCTATGCTTCCTGTCAATCTGAGGACACAGTTTGAAACATCGACGCTGGTGAATATGTCGGACGGTGTTATTCTTCCCGTTAGCGCTCAGATGCTCGAAAAGCCGATCGGTGAGATCGCGTCCGAGCTTAAAACAATAATGAGAGCGCAGATGACAAAAAACAATTACTGCCGCATAATCGCAAACAAGGTCGCGGCGGTGGAGACATTCGAGAACAAAGGCGATATATTTGAAGCCGCGAAAGCCGGAGCGACACCGCCTCCGCTGGGTTCTGTCCGCCCCGTGACTTACGCGCTCACATATCCCGGAAAGATAGATCTTCCCGATGCATACGCAGGACTTGTTGAAAACTACAGTGTATGTACCCTTGTAAGAGCATTCAGCCTTCTGGGCGTTACTTATGGTGACAGAATGCAGATAGAAGTCCTTCAGAGATTTGACAGCGATAAGCTTGTAAATGCTATTGCAAATGAATTCCGTGCATTTGGTCTTGATGCTGAGCTTTTCGATCACGGCATAGAGCAGGGAAATCTGATGATACTTGAAAAGCTGAAAAAAGCATAGATATTACGCTGGACAGAGCCGTGAAAATTTCTGTTCTTGAGAAGGTTCTGTTAATGACAGAGAAATGGTGGAATACAGATTAAATGAAGACGATTTTCAGATATTTAAGAGCAAAAGAATGGTTATTTGTTGCTGTTTCGGCGGTGTGTATAGTTCTGCAGGTCTGGTTTGAAATGATGATCCCCGAAAAGATATCACAAGTGTCTACGCTTGTACAGACCCCCGGAGTTCAGGTCACTGACGTTGTACAGCTTGGTGGGGTCATGTTTGCTTTTCTTATGGGAAGCCTGCTGCTCTCTGTGGTTGCGGCATATCTTATTTCCCAGATCGCATCGACCTTTTCAGAGCGTATGCGCGAGGATATTTTCAGAAGGACTATGGAGTTCTCCGTGGGTGAGGTCGGAAGGTTTTCCTCCTCAAGCCTTATTACAAGATGTACCGGTGATGTTCTTATGATACAACTGTTCATTGTGACAGGATTGCAGGTGCTGGTAAAAGCACCTGTTACTGCGATATGGGGAATCCAGAAGATCTCTGCCGCAGATGTAAGCCTTACCGTTGCAACACTGATAGCTGTTTTGCTGATAGTTGCATTTATGGTAGTAGTGATTTTCGTAACTACACCGATGTCGATACGTCTCCAGCTTATGACGGACGGAATCAACCGCGAGACTAAAGAACATATTTCCGGCATACAGGTCATAAAGGCATTTCTTGCTTCTGGATTTCATCAGAAACGTTTCAGTGAGATTAATAACGAAATGGCATCGCTGAATATAAGAGTAAACCGTATAATGGCTTTTCTTAGCCCCGGACTTGTGTTTTGTCTGAATCTGTTGAATCTCATTATGGTTATCATAGGAGCGCAGATAGTTGATTCTTCGCCAATTGAACTCAGACCCGAACGTCTTTCGATGATACTTTCATTCAGTTCCTATGCCATAATGATAGTTACTGCATTTATCACTCTTGTAAATATTTTTATGATGATGCCGCGTGCGATAACATCTTTGAAAAGAGTTTCTGAGATACTTGATACCGAAACGGAAATAAAGGACGGTACATTTACGGGAGAGGCTCCGGAAACAGATACGGCGGTCGAGTTCAGAAATATCGGTTTCCGTTACGAAGGTGCTGCCAGTGATACGCTGTCAGAGATCAGTTTTAAAGTAAAGAAAGGCGAGACGCTTGCAATAATAGGAGGAACAGGTTCGGGCAAGACCACTCTCATTAATTTGATTCCGAGACTTTATGACGCTACGAGCGGAAGTGTACTCGTCAACGGCGTGGACGTAAGGGACTATCCTGTTGCAGAACTTCGCAATATGATAGGATATGTACCGCAGAAAAGCTATCTGTTCACCGGAACAATAGCCGCTAACATAGATTATGGTGAAAACGGGAAAATGGCAGCAACTCTGAACGATATAAAGAAAGCCGCTGAAATAGGTCAGGCAAAGGAGTTCATCGAACAGAAGGAGGGCGCGTATCAGTCGCCCGTGTTTGCCGGAGGAATGAATTTTTCCGGAGGTCAGCGTCAGAGACTTACGATCTCCCGCGCTATCTGCCGTGACCCTGAGATCTTCATATTCGATGATTCATTCTCGGCCCTTGATTTCAAAACAGACCGTATTCTTCGCGAGAGGCTGCGTGAACATTCAAAGGGTGCCACGGTGATACTTATAGCGCAAAGAATAGGAACTGTGAAAAGTGCGGATCGTATACTTGTGCTTGAGAACGGTCGCATAGTTGGAAACGGGAAGCATGAAGAGCTTCTTGAAAAGTGTGATGTTTATCGTGAGATAGCGCTGTCTCAGCTATCGGAACAGGAGGCTGCACGGAAATGAAAAAGAATTTACTTGCTATTGCCGGATATGCGGCTCCGTTCAAAACCTCATTTATCGTTGGTATTATCATAGCTTTCATGGGAGCAGTCCTGAAAATGATGGCTCCGGACAATATCCGTAGTATAATGGATTATCTCGAAGCCAATATCGGCGGAATTTACGATTTCGGAGTTATTGCCGAATCGGCGATCTTCGCAGGGGCTTTCATTCTTGCGAGTTTTCTGATGGAAAGCATTCAGAGCGTTATTTTGTCAACTTCATCACAGAAAATGGCTCGTGATATGAAAAGAAAAATCAATGAAAAGCTTGACAGATTGCCTATCAGCTTTTTCATTACAAGACCTGCGGGTGATCTTCAGAGTCGGGTTACAAATGATGTGGATGCCGTCGCCACAGCAATGTCCAACAATCTTGCATCAATCACTACAGCAGCGACTACACTTGTAGTATGCATATTTATGATGCTGAAAACGAATCTGATACTGTCTGGTGTAACGATCCTGAACTCATTGATCGGTTTGGGGATCACTATGCTGATTGCAAAAAAGTCCAAGCCCTTCGCTTTGAAGCAGCAGGTGCTCATGGGTGCGGTAAACTCAGAAGTTTATGAGTCCTTCGGGGGGCATCTCGTAATAAAGGCGTTCAACTGTGAACAGGACGTTATCGACCATTTCAGAAAGACCAACCATGACCTGAGTGAAACAGGATGGAAAGCTTCATTTTTCCAGTCGATAACAATGCCTGTCATGTCAACCGTCAGCAATATGGGGTATATTATTGTAGCAATAACGGGAACAATACTTATACTCAACAATATAGGCAATACAACTTTAGGCGATCTGCTTGTATTTATTCTTTACTCCAATCAGGTAACAAATCCTCTCAAAAACCTTGCAAACGCAAGTGCCGCACTGCAGCCGGCATTTGCGGCAACAGAGCGTATCGAGGAAATAATGAACGAACCGGAGGAAGCGGATAAGGAAAATGCTGTAAGTAAGGATAACGTTAAGGGTGATGTGGTATTCGATCATGTAAGATTCGGTTACCTTCCCGATCAGATCATACTCAAGGATCTTTGTGCCGATGTAAAGGCAGGACAGAAGGTAGCTATTGTCGGACCGACAGGTGCCGGCAAAAGTACCATGGTAAATCTGCTGATGAGGTTTTATCAGTCAGAAAGCGGAAGCATATTGCTTGACGGAGTGCCTGTTTCGGACTATACCAATGAAAGTCTGCACAGTATGCTCGGTATGGTATTGCAGGATACATGGACATTTGAAGGAACTATTCGTGAAAACATAGTATATTCAACTCCTGGGGTCAGTGAAGACAGGCTTAATGAGATCATATCGGATATAGGGCTTCGTCATTTTGTCGATACTCTTCCAAATGGAATCGATACAGTTATATCGGAAAGTTCCGCGATATCCGCCGGTCAGAAACAGCTTATCACAATTGGGCGGGCTATGGCTAAGAATGCTCCCGTTCTTATTCTTGACGAAGCTACAAGCTCGGTGGACACAAGGACGGAAAAGCTTATTCAGAACGCTCTTGACAGGCTTACAGAAGGAAGAACATCGTTTGTTATTGCTCATAGACTCTCGACGATAAAAAATGCCGATCAGATATTCGTTATGAAAGACGGTGATGTCGTAGAGATAGGTACACACGATGAGCTGCTTGAAAAAAAAGGTCTGTATGCTGAACTATACAACAGTCAATTTGCAAATGCTTAAAATGTAACAAAATGGAGAATCGTATATGAAACTTGATAAAATGATAGCAAAAGGAAATGCGGCGGAAGTTTACCAGATAGAAGATGACAAGATACTTAAACTTTTTTTCGCTGAAGTTCCGGTACAGGAAGCTGAACGAGAGTACAAAACCGCAAGGCTCGCTTATGAAGCCGGTATCCCGACAGCACAAGTGTATGGTGAGCTTCTCGACATCGACGGGAGAAAGGGAATTGTATATGAGTACATCAAAGGCACAGTTCTCAATGATGTTTTTCTTGACGCCGTCAGATCCAATAATACTGCGGCTGCGGAGGAATGTCTTCGCAAGCACTGCCAGATCATGAAAAAGTGTCATACCATAAAAATGGACAGAACACATTTCCCTTCGGCAAGGGCTATGCTTGATGACAGACTGGAAACTTCTTATCGTAATAATGTGTTCACAACAGAAGAGCATGACAGGATACTGACATTTCTTGATTCTTTACCTGACAGCAGTACATTTATACATGGGGATTTTAACCTTGCAAATGTTATCGAAACCAAAAACGGCATCAGACTTATAGATATGGGCGACTGTGCAGTCGGTAATCCGCTTTATGATATTGTGAGCGAAGCCTCTGCGGTTCTGGAAGTACATAATGTACTTCCCATACCGAATATTGATCAGATCGCAAAGGAAAGAACTAAAATGGAATTCAGTGCCTCTCTGTTCTTTTGGGAAGGATTAAAGAAATACTATTACAGTGATCTTTCTGAGACTGAAAGAGAGATAGCCTACCGCCGTATACATTCTCTCGCTGTGATAAGATTTATGCTTGGGCTTCTTAAGGGTGGTCAAATGCCGGATGATGGCATCCATACAGTGAAACTTCTTTTCTTCCCGGAAATCAGGTTATAAGCCCATAAGGAGGTTTTATATGCCGGCAAACAGAAACAAGGGCTTGGATCTCAGCCGTGTTTTAGTGATGTACATTGTTGTAACAGTACATATTTATGGTGTCTTGATAGCTTTTTTTCCTGAAAAGCTAAGTGTGGAGCTGATACTTCCGAACATTGGTCTGGCAATAATCGGAAAGTCTGTAATGGGCGTATTCTTTATGACTTCCGGAGCTTTTCTTATAGGCCGCAGTTCGACTATGCAGCCAAAGGAGTTTTATAAGAAAACGTGGAAAAAGCTTGGTATTCCAACGCTTATATTCACTGTACTTCATTTGATATTGAATCCGATCTACCCGATAATATACAATGGCTCATCATGGGATTTGTTCGGTGAACAACTGCTCAACAGTTTTCTGAAATCACTGCGCGGCATAGCATCGGATCATCTGTGGTATATGTTCGTTCTTATAGGACTGTATATCCTTGCTCCGTTTATTGCAAAATCAAAGGAAATGTTCGGAGAGAAGGGGTTTATGGCAATATCCGTTGCAATATTTATATGGGGACTCATAAGCTCACAGAGCGAGATATATCCCATAAAATGGAGTATCGGTCATGTCATGGCTTATGTCGGTCTGTTTATGATGGGATATGTTCTCTACAGAAAGGTAGATACAAAAAGAAGCAACGGAAAAGCGGCACTCAATTTCCTGATCGCCTTTGTGATAATGGCGGGGGCTATGTTGGGAAGCTTATTCGGACAAAGGATAGGCATTCCTTTTTCAGATATCATATTCGCTGTGGGCGAACCGTATAATCTGCTTAATCAGATCGCGGCATTATTTTTATTCAAGGGCTTTGCTTATCTTAATATCCGTTTTGACGCGGGTTATATCTCAGGTCTGACATATTGGGTCTATCTTGCACACGCGATTTTTATCCAGTGGGTGATACTCCTTATTGTGGAGAAGAATTTCGGATTTTTTGCAAACTCAGAAGGCTACGGTTCCTTTGCTGTCGAACTGATATATGGTTTTGTTACTTATATCTTATGTCTGTTGATAACTCATGTCGTTATGAAACTGCTCGGAAACAGGAAAAAGACTAAACAGACTGCATGAGGAATAAACCGGGAAAGGAGTGGTACATGAAACTTATAGATACATTCCCCACAAATAAAATAGGTGACCTTGAATACTGCATCGGACGAGTATTCCCGTTCGGCGCAACGGTCACGGACGGCGGAGTTAATTTCAGTGTTTTCTCAAAGGAAGCCAAAAGCTGTACCCTCGTCCTGTATCATCACGGACAGGACGAACCTTTTATCGAAATACCTTTTCCGGAGGAGTTTCGCATAGGGAATGTCTATACGATGATGGTTTTCGGCATTCAGCTTGAATTGACCGAATACGGTTATCGTTTTGACGGTGAGTTCGCTCCGGAAAAGGGATTGCGCTTTGACAAGAACAATGTATTGCTCGACCCCTACGCAAAATCCGTATCGGGCAGGACCGTATGGGGCAGGGAACCCGATTGGTCGAAGCAGTTTCAGCACCGGGGGCAGTTCGTGCGTGATGATTTCAATTGGGAGGGCGACAAGCCCCTTGAAATTCCGCAGAACGAGCTTATTATATACGAAATGCATGTCCGTTCGTTCACCGAACATGAAAGCAGCGGCGTAAGGTTCCGTGGGACATATGCTGGCATTACCGAAAAAATACCGTATCTGAAAGAGCTTGGGGTGAATTGCATCGAGCTTATGCCGATATTTGAGTTTGATGAATTTGAAAACTCACGCGAGGTGAACGACAGAAAGCTATACAACTATTGGGGATATTCGACCGTCGATTTCTTTGCTCCGAAAGCGGGATATGCGGCCACAGCTTCTTTCGGAATGGAAGCTGACGAGCTTAAAAGCATGATACGAAAGCTGCATCGGGAGGGGATCGAGGTAATACTCGACGTTGTCTTCAATCATACTGCCGAGGGCAACGAGAACGGACCGTCCATATCCTACCGAGGAATCGACAACCGAACTTACTATCTGCTCACGCCGGACGGTTATTACTATAATTTCAGCGGCTGCGGGAACACGATGAACTGTAACAATCCCGTGGTAAGAAATGTGGTGCTTGACTGTCTGCGCTATTGGGTGTCGGCATATCATGTTGACGGATTCAGATTTGATCTTGCGTCCATACTGTCCCGCGATGAGAACGGCGCACCGATGATAGATCCGCCGCTGTTGGACAGTATAGCAAACGACGCGGTGCTTGGAAAAAGCATACTTATTGCTGAAGCCTGGGACGCAGGCGGACTTTATCAGGTAGGTTCGTTCCCGGCATTCGGACGCTGGTCTGAATGGAACGGAAAATACCGCGATTGTCTGAGGAAATTCATCAAGGGCGGCGCGGAGTGTGCACCGGAGCTGTATTGGCGAATAAGAGGCTCGAATGATATGTACGGCGGCAGAAGTGCGGCAGCTTCGATAAACTTTGTGACCTGTCACGACGGATTTACGCTCTATGACCTCACCGCCTACAATGAAAAGCACAATGAAGCCAACGGCGAAGACAATCGTGACGGCTGCAATGACAATGACAGCTGGAACTGCGGATGTGAGGGCGAGACCGACAGCGCGGAGATAAACGCGCTCAGATACCGTCAGATGAAGAATATGCTTACGATATTGCTCACAAGCAGGGGGATACCGATGCTGCTGTCCGGCGATGAGTTTGCAAACACTCAATGGGGCAATAACAACGCCTATTGTCAGGATAACGAGATATCATGGCTTGACTGGTCGATGCTTGACAAAAACAAAGAGTTGTATAATTATATAAGGAAACTTATAGCGTTCAGAAAATCACACCCGGTACTTTCGGCAAATTCTTTTGACCACAGTAATAACGGTACCGGATACCCTGAGCTTTCGTTCCACGGTACAAAAGCATGGAATATAGATGAACAGGCTTCGGGACTGTGTCTTGCATATATGTATGCGGAGGACAGTATGAAATACGGTGTTAAAAAGGACTGCTTTATTTATATCGCAGTCAACGCACATTGGGAAGAACACAGGTATGAGCTGCCGGTAATTCCCGATGGATTTGAATGGAAACTCGCGTTTGAGGCTTATGGCTTTTCGGCAGAGCCGGAAAGCGCGAAGAGGCTGGAAGATCAGACCGGGATAACAATTGGTGCTCGTTCTACAGCAATACTTGTCGGTGTACAGAAAAACGGAAAAAGATAATAATAGTGACTTGCGAAGAATCAAGAACCAAAACGTCTGAGACCGGACAGAAACATATTTTGGTGACTTGACGATGTTATGTATGAGAATTATGGAACGGAAGAAGATGATGGTGTCAGGAAGAGTGTCTAAAGGGAACCTCTAAAAACCCATTTGAGAGAAAAAGAGCTACTTGCACCGATAGCTGCGTCAAGTCCCCTCACCGTGCGTCAGCACGCTTTCGGAGCCTTTCCTTGCTCTCGGCGCTATTACCTCATTTTCTCTTTTCAAAGCGGTTTTTAGAGGTACCCTAAAGAAAAAACGGATCAGGTTTAAAAACAGCGTTTTTATATAGGTGAAGTTGTGATGAAGAAAAGTCTTTTGACCATAGTTGGAATGCTGACATTTATTATGTTTGTCTTGTCATCTGTATTGAATGCCGTCCAGATCATTAAGAATAACACGGATTTTCAGATGAAAGAGATCTATGAGCAGACAAAGAAAATGACCGATTACGCCGGAAACGAGCTTATGAGTTATAAAGCTTTTTCATGGCTGTTTATATATTGGGAGAACCACTATGATGAAATGGACGTTCCTATGGATGCTTTAAAAAATGAACAATGGATCTCTGACCACAAGGAATACTACAGCCTTGCTGTAAAGAGTATGGGCTCGGAAGAAGTTCAGCTTTTACCTGAAAACGAACAAAAAAAATTTGCTGAGATGTGCTACATACTGAACGCCGCTTTTTTTGACAGATTAAAAAATGAATATCATCCGGTCGGCATATCCTGTACTTTATATCGCGAGAGTGAGGAAGCGTTTTTATTCTTTGAAGGACGTGATGAAAACAGTCCATCAACAAAATATGGACTTGGAAAGAAATGGGTATATCACGCAGATCTTCACCCTGTCGCATCAAAAATATACAGTACGGGAGAGGATGTTTTGGAATTAGAGCACGCAACATCAACTACTGACGGACTTGAATATATTTTTGTATACACTCCGGTCATTGCAGACGGAGAGATCAGAGGACTGATATGCGAAACACAGCTGTGGAGTACGGTGAAGGATGAGATCAATTCTAAAGCAGGAATTATTGTTTTTTTAAATTTCGTTTTTCTGTTTATTGGCAACATCATTCTGCTTGTTATGCTGTATTTTGTGGCGATAAAACCTCTGTCAGATATGCAGAACAGTGTCAGCAGCTATAAAGAAAGCAAGGACAGCGGTATTCTGAAGAAAGAAATAGGCAGGATCACATCTGCTCCAAATGAGATCATTCTGTTGGCATCGGATATTTCCGATATGGTTGAGGAAATTGACAGGTACGTAAAGGAGGTAAGAACGGTCACTGCCGAAAAAGAACGTATAAGCGCGGAACTCAGCGTGGCGGCGAGTATACAGGCAAGTCAGCTTCCGAGAGTATTCCCGCCTTTCCCCGACAGAACGGAGTTTGATATCTATGCGTCAATGGATCCCGCAAAAGAGGTCGGCGGAGATTTTTATGATTATTTTTTTATAGACGATGATCATATTACTCTCGTTATTGCCGATGTTTCCGGAAAGGGTGTTCCGGCAGCGCTGTTTATGATGTCATCAAGAATGCTGATCAATAATTATTCACTATATAATGGAACTCCGGCGGAGATACTCGAAGCAGTAAATAATCGTATTTGCGAGAACAATATGGATAATATGTTCGTTACGGTATGGCTCGGAATACTCGAATTAAGTACAGGGAAACTCACCTGCTGCAATGCGGGTCATGAAGATCCCGTGATTAAGAGAGCAGACGGAAAATTTGAGATACTGAAAGATAAGCATGGATTGTTTGTCGGTGTAATGCCCCGTATAAAATATAAGGAATATGAGATTCAGCTTGAAAAAGACGATATAGTCTTTGTTTACACGGACGGCGTACCCGAGGCGACAAATTCGGAACTGAAATTGTTCGGAGCCGAAAGAATGGTAGAGGCGCTGAACTCTGCTCCCGACGGGATCCTGAGCGAACTGCTGCAAACAGTAAAGAGCAGGGTAAACGAATTTGTCGGAGCGGCTCCGCAGTTTGACGATCTGACAATGCTTGCGATAAAGTATTTCGGAAAATAAGGGAATGATAAGAGAATAGAAGAACTTGATATAATAAAGGGAGCAGACACCGTCAGATGAAGAATATGGGAATAACAAAAGGTATGAAGCTGCCGCTAATTCCCGATGGATTTGAATGGAAACTCGCGTTTGAGGCTTACGGCTTTTCGGCAGAGCCGGAAAGCGAGAAGAGGCTGGAAGAACAGACCGGGATAACAATCGGTGCTCGTTCTACCGCAATACTTGTCGGTGAACAGAAAACCGGAAAAGAAAACAAAGTGGGGGTATTATTATGACTTACGAAGAAGCAAGGGCAAAAATGTCCGCTATTGGGCAGGAGCACGTTTTCAAGTATTATGACGAGCTTTCTGACACGCAGAAAGCAGCGCTGATACACCAGGTCGAGGAGACAGATTTTGCAGTCCTCAGCAGGATAGGCAGTGGCGCAAGCGATAATCGCGGTGTGTTCTCCCCCCTTGCGGCAATGCAGAGAAGCGAGATTGAAGCGCGTGAGCAGGAACTTCACGATGCAGGAGTAAAGGCGATAAAAGAAGGCAAAACGGCAGCACTTCTGCTTGCCGGAGGTATGGGAACACGTCTCGGATCCGATAATCCGAAAGGTATGTTCGACATTGGGCTTACAAAGCCTGTGTACATTTTTGAACGAATTATCAGCAATCTGCTTGACGTAGTAAAAGAGACGGACACATGGATCAGGTTATTCATTATGACCAGCGAGAAAAACCATGATGCAACCGTAAAATTCCTTAAAGAAAAGAACTTCTTCGGATATAAAGAGGACAGGATAGTATTCTTTAAGCAGGATATGGCTCCTGCCTGCGATTACAGCGGCAAGCTGTATATGGAGTCAAAAGACCGCATTTCCACCTCCCCGAATGGTAATGCGGGCTGGTATTCATCAATGTGCCGCGCGGGACTTGATAAGATACTCACCAATGAAGGCATAGAGTGGATAGACATATTCGCCGTGGATAACGTTCTTCAGCGTATATGTGACCCGTGTTTCGTAGGAGCGACGATACTTGCGGACGTATCTGTCGGAGCGAAGGTGGTTCGCAAGGCGGCACCCGATGAGAAGGTCGGAGTAATGTGTCTTGAGGACGGCAGACCGTCTATTGTAGAATACTACGAGCTTTCCGAAGAGATGATGAACGCGAAGGATGCGAACGGTGACCCTGCGTACAACTATGGTGTCATACTCAATTATCTGTTCCGTGTGAGGGAGCTTTCGGCGGTGGCAGATGATAAGATGCCGCTTCATGTTGTAAAGAAGAAAATACCGTACATTGATGAAAACGGCGCTCTTGTCAAACCAACAGAACCCAATGGCTACAAATTCGAGCAGCTTGTTCTCGATATGATCCACCAGCTATCTACTTGCCTGCCATATGAGGTAGTAAGAGAGAAGGAATTTGCGCCTATCAAGAATCCTACAGGTATAGATTCCGTTGAAAGTGCAAGGGAACTGTTGAAAAAGAACGGTGTGGAATTGTGATATTATCAATATCGCACAGAGAGCCGGAAACTCTTTGTGCGATATTGCAGTTTATGAACTTGAACAGGAACTCTGAATATGAAGAAAAAACTGTTGGTACAGGTTGCCGTAGTCATCTCGGTGATGCTTGTGCTTGTACTTGTGATATTTATGTTTGTGGTATTCGCAAACACAGCATCGACATACTTTGCCGCAAAAAATGAGACAGTGGACAGAGACGTTGGGGTGATCTATCACAATTTTGATACAATAAAATTCAAAGGTGCCGCATTCGATTATTTGTTGGATCGTGTCGGCAATATAAATATAGACGAGATATATTCTGAAATTATGGAAGTTCAGAATACGAAATATCAGAATATCAAAGAATTGGCGTTCAAAGATAATGATGAGGTTTTTAATGCGCTCACCGACACTGAAAAGGAATTCAACTCCGTTATGTGTTATACTGTCTTGCTCAGTGTGCTGAACAGCCGTATGAATGTCTATGATTACGAAGATGTATATGTCCTTGCAGTAGACGATAACGGCAATTCGAACGTAGTTATGGAGGGAAGTAGAACGACCGGTGATGTTTCTGAAGATGAAGTGATGAAGTTTTTTGGTTCTGAACCCGAAATAGATATGACCCATTCGAGAGAGGTTGAGAAAATATGCCATAAAAAAATCAGTGAAACAAGATTTGAGATATTGTACTTTTACTCTCCCGAAGATGAAGATAACAGCAGTCAATTGAATTCGTACTATGCGGGATATAAGCTCCTGACATCGACCGGAAAAAGAGATTATATTCTTTGCGCATTCCATAATAACAGCGCTCTTTTTCGTACTCTGAACGGTCTTATGCTTCCGATGCTGGTGGTAAGCGCCGTGCTTATTATTTTAACTGATATAAACCTGATATTGTTTCTGCGCAGAAAAGTTACCCGTCCTCTATCTCTGATACAGAAGAATGTCCGTGAATATACCAGCACAAAGGATACCGGACACATAGTAAACGAAATGTCCGGGATTATGACCGGCAACGAGTTCAGTATTTTGGCGCGGGATATAGAATATATGGCTGAAGAAATGGAGCGGTACAACGAAGAGAACTCAAAGCTTGCCGCAGAAAGAGAGCGTACCGCAACCGAACTGGAGACTGCCGCAAAGATCCAGATGAGTCAGCTGCCGAGAGAATTCCCGGAGTATAAAGAATTTGAGATATATGCATCTATGACCCCTGCCAAAGAAGTCGGTGGAGATTTCTATGACTTCTTTATGATCGACAAGGAGACGCTTGGGCTTGTAATAGCCGATGTTTCGGGCAAGGGCGTGCCGGCAGCGCTGTTTATGATGTACGCTAAGAACCTTATAAATAACTATTCGATTTTTGGAGGTTCTCCGGCAAAGATCATCAAAGCTGTCAACAACCGTATCTGCCGTGATGACACGAATGATATGTTCGTGACAGTATGGCTCGGGATACTCAATATCAACACAGGAAAAATGACCTGCTGCAACGCGGGTCACGAGTATCCGGCAATAAAGCGGGCAGGCGGAAAATTTGAGCTGCTTGACGATAATAAACACGGATTGTTTGTCGGGATGATACCCGGGGTTTCGTACACAGATTATGAAATACAGTTTGAGAACGGTGATACTTTGTTCGTCTACACCGACGGCATTCCGGAGGCTACAAACACAGAGTTTGTACTGTACGGCGAAGAAAGAATGATAGATGCTCTGAATGCTGCCGGCGATGTTTCGCTTGAAGAGCTTCTGAAATCTGTCAGAACAAGTGTGGACTGGTTTGTAGGCAACGCACCTCAGTTCGATGATCTGACTATGCTTGCGATAAAGTATTTCGGAAAGTAAGGTAATATTGTGAATGATATAAGAGAACAGAAGATATGAACCCAGTGGAAATAGAAAAAATGAGGCATCTCCGGTAAGTGTGGGTCTTAAAAACGCAGAATACAGCGTTTATGCCACGAAAGCATCTTGACATGAGTTTCAAATGTGATAGGCCGGCAGCCCGGCAGTAGCCCTTTAGGGGTGCCTGCCGGTGTTGTCTCACACTTGAATCGAGGCTCGTGTCAAGATGACCGTGGAATAAATGCGGTCATACTCGTACAAATACCCATTTTCATACCCACACCTACCGGATAAGAACCAAAATAATCTGTGTCGATCAGTAACCGAACGGTATCTATTCTGTCGAGAGCTTCCAAAACAGAATGATACCGTTGCTTTAATTAATCTCACCTCACGAACAAAATAACCCGATCATATAGCCAAACAGCGAGAAATGTGGTATAATAAAAGTGCAGGAAAAACAGCAAAAAACAAACAAAAAGCTTGCACTTTTTAGGAGAGCGCTATGTATAAGAAGAACAAAAATCATCAGATAGCATTCACAGACTTTAATCAGCCGCTTGGTTTACAGATGAATCCGGAAAATCGTTGGGTGAAAAAAGCTGCAACGATCCCGTGGGACAAAATAGAGGACAAGTATGCGGGACTGTTCCCGAGCAATACCGGGAATGTTGCGAAGCCGCTGAGAATGGCACTCGGTTCTCTGCTGATACAGCAGCAATTCAGATATGCTGACGAAGAACTTGTAGAGCAGATCAGAGAGAATCCATACTATCAGTATTTCATTGGATTACCGGGATATGTTGATGCGATTCCGTTTGTGCCTTCACTGCTTGTCGAGTTTCGCAAGCGGCTGAGTGCTGACATCATGATTGAGATCAACGAGATGATAATTGAATACAATATGCCTGATGATTCGGATGATGACAATAATGATAGCGGCTCCGGCACAGATGAAAATGCAGTTATTGTTGAAGGATACAATACTTCCAAAAATAGCGGAACATTGATAATAGATGCAACTTGCGCACCTCAGAACATCAAATATCCTCAGGACATCCAATTACCCATTCAGTCTTAGCTTCCTTACCACCCGAAATCTTTTCCTCTTACGGACGGACAAAAATATCTTCAAAAAGCATTGACCAATTCTTACCGTTTATAATAATCTGTTTGCAATCTGATAAGGGAACATAATCCCATATAGGGATATCAACTTCGTCACCATTATTGGCTACACTCTCATAGATTGCTTCATCTGCTTCATTTTTTGCTTTAGTATAGATGCTTTTGGGCAAACCTTTTATTAGCCAACTTTCACCATAGTAGTCTTCAAGCTTGGATGAAATGACCATTTTAATTCTTGATTCGAGTTCTTTTAACATAGTTCTTGTATCATCATTATATTATTTTGACTCATTTTGCCAATATTCGTTCAATCCTTCCGGATTGAAATCTGGTCTTGAATCAGCTATGGCTTTCTGATATGCTCGCCAAAATCTGGTATCGGCACCTCCTCCAAAGTAACCTCTAAGATTCTTACGATGCTCAGGTGTAAGTGCATACAGCGGTCGATATTCTGACGGAGTAATTCTTTCCAACTTTTCTGTTCTTTGGAGACAAGCGTTTCGTAATAAGACTTGCCCGGTTCTTTCGGCTCTTTAATGACCGACAGCCCGTATTCTTTGCAAAGCGAATCGCTTATCCGCCGGATGTTGTAATAGCTGCCCGGACTGCTGATATATTTCTTGTGATCTGTCATACTCACGGAGTTGAAAATGATGTGATTGTGAACGTGACCACGGTCTATATGCGTAGTCCGAACACGCGAAACAGACTTCCGAGGATAAAAAGCGGCTTACAGACGGTAAGCGCAGACTTGACGAGCTTTCTGCCCTCATTCCGAAGATCTACGAGGACAAGGTTCTTGGAAAAGTTCCGGAAGATGTGTGCATCGACCTGTTGCAGAGATATCCACAAGACCAGAAAGAGCTTAACGCGATAGTCGCTGATCTTGAAGCCAAGCAGTGGCAGCCCCGCAAGGACGAGGAAGATGTGGAGAAGTTTGTCAGCCGTTTGAAGAGGTACGCCGGAGTAGAGGAGCTTACCCGCG